>NZ_WFLL01000023.1:0-95605 GCF_009208755.1 Janthinobacterium sp. FT14W
CATCAAATGCCCACACTTATCGACTGTTAATTGTTAAAGAACTGTATTCGGTACTGCTTATTTACTGCTTTCGCGCTATCGACAAAGCGTTGTGTTTGTCAGCTGCGAAGAAGGAAGAGTATGAAGCATTTCAGCACAATCGTCAACTCCTTCTTTTTCTCTCGTTTTACTCGGCATTTGCATGCATCGTTCAGCGAGGGGGCGAATTATAGCCGTGCCCCGCACGCCCCGCAAGCGCTATTTTGCAGTTGGGCAAATATTGCTGTGTGATATCGTAGCGCCGACCACACTCTGCCTCATCCACATAGATTCCCATGCCTATCCCACACATCTCCCCCACCGCCAATCCCGCCCTGACCAGCGCACTCGAACATGCCATCAATAGCAAGACCAAGCCATTGGGCAGCCTCGGCATGCTGGAAACCCTGGCCCGCCAGATCGGCCTGATCCAGCAAAGCACGCAACTGGCGCTGCACCAGCCTGCCATCATCGTTTTTGCGGCCGACCATGGCGTCGTCGCCGAAGGCATTTCCGCCTATCCACAAAGCGTGACCTGGCAAATGGTGGAAAACTTCCTCGGCAACGGCGCCGCCATCAATGTCTTCGCCCGCCAGGCCGATTGCGCCCTCTATATAGTAGACGCGGGCGTGAACCACGACTTCGGTGCGCGCGACGGCCTGCTCGACCGCAAGCAAGGCCCTGGCACACGCAACTTTGCCACGGACCCCGCCATGAGCCAGGAGCAATGCCTGGCCGCCATGCAGGCCGGGATGGATCTGGTCGCCACCTTAGACGGCAACGTGCTGGGTTTTGGCGAAATGGGCATCGGCAATACCACGGCTGCCGCCGCACTGATGCACAAGCTGACCGGTACGCCCGTCGCCGATTGCGTCGGTGCCGGCACGGGCCTCTCGAAAGAAGGCATACGACATAAGCAGCAGGTGATCGAAGCGGCTGTCGCCCATCATGCGGCAGCCAATGAGCCGCTCGATGTGCTGGCCACCTTTGGCGGTTTCGAGATCGCCATGATGGCCGGCGCCATGCTCAAAGCAGCCGAACGGCGCATGGTCCTGCTGATCGATGGCTTCATCGTCAGCAGCGCCCTGCTGGTGGCGGCCCGTTTGCAGCCGGCCATCCTCGACTACTGCGTGTTTTCGCACTGCTCCGATGAGAACGGCCACCGCCAGCTGCTGGCCAGCCTGGATGCGCGGCCGCTGCTGCAACTGGACCTGCGCCTGGGCGAAGGCACGGGTTCCGCGCTGGCTTTGCCGCTGCTGCACGCGGCCGTCAATTTCATGCGCGAGATGGCCACCTTCGCCTCGGCCCAGGTCAGCGAAAAGTCCACGCCAGACTAAGACCATGGCCAATCCCTTTGCCGCAGCAATCCACCAGTGCCGTCTCTTTTTCATCGCGCTGCAATTTTTCACGCGCCTGCCCATCCCCCGCTGGGTGGGATTCGAGCCAGCCTGGCTGCAGCATGCCTCGCGCTACTTTCCCCTGGTGGGTGTGGTGGTGGCGGCCATCTGCGGCGCCGTGTATGTGCTGGCCAGCTGGCTGCTGCCGTCGCCAGTGGCCGTGCTGCTGGCCGTCGCCGCCGGCATTTACCTGACGGGCGCCTTCCATGAAGATGGTTTCGCCGATATGTGCGACGGCTTCGGCGGCGGCTTGACGCGCGAGCGCGTGCTCGAGATCATGAAGGATTCGCGCATCGGCGCCTATGGCGCTATCGGCATCGTCTGCCTGCTGGCCATCAAATGCGCGGCGCTGGTTGCGCTGCCGCCCGCCGTCATCGTGGCGACACTGTGCATCGCCCATCCGCTCTCGCGCCTGGCCGCCGTCTCGCTGATCCGGTTCATGGATTACGCGCGCGACGAAGGCAAGTCCAAACCCATGGCGCAGGAAATGCGCACGGGTGAATTCATCATCGCCGCCGTCTGCGGCCTGCTGCCCGCCGTCGCCTGCGGCGTGCTGGGGATACTCGACTGGGGTGCGCTGGCCTTTGCCATCGTGGCGGCGGCCGCCTGCGCATTCTGGCTGGGCCGCAAATGCCAGCGCCGCCTGCAAGGCTACACGGGCGACTGCCTGGGCGCCGTGCAGCAAGTGGCGGAAGTGGCGATTTACCTGGCCATCCTCTCCAGCTTCCAGCCTCCCGTGCGCTTCTATTAAACCAGCATGCGCCTGATCCTCGTCCGCCACCCCGCGCCCCAAGTGAGCAGCGGCACCTGCTATGGCCGCAGCGACGTGGCGGTAACGCCGCACGCGCTGACCACCGTGCGCGCCAGCCTGCAAACGACCCTGCCGCCGCATGTGCCCCTGTATGCCAGTCCCCTGCGCCGCTGCGCCGAACTGGCGACGGCACTGGCGCAGGACTTGCCCTCGAGCGCCCTGCGTTTCGACGCGCGGCTGGCCGAAATGGATTTCGGCACTTGGGAAATGCAACCCTGGCACGCGATTGCACGTGAAGACATCGATGCCTGGGCGGCCGGCCTGGCCCACTACCGCCCCGGCGGCGGTGAAAATGTGCTGGCGATGGCCGCCCGCGTCGATGCGTTTCTGGGCGATTTGTTGCGCGAACAACACGAAACAGCCGTCATCATCTGCCATGCGGGCACCATCCGCCTGCTCTGCGCATTGCAAGCGGGGCTGCCATTGGAGGAAACCGCCCTGCTGGCCGCCAATTCCGCCCATAAAATCGCCTACGGTGCGACTGTCGTCGTCGATTTCTGATATTGAATTGTCCAGCCGACCATGTCAGTCCATGCCTGCTGCACGTATAATGGCGGGGTTTTGGTGCCCGCGTTCATGTCCATGAGCGCAGTTAAACGGGAAACACGATGCCGCGACCGCGGCGAGCGTGTGCTGCCCCCGCAACGGTAAGCAAGTGTCGCCCCTCCCCACAGGAAGCGGGCGACAAGCTATCTCTGACAACCACTGTGCTTGCAATCTTCGAGCATGGGAAGGTGGGATAGCCCTACTTGCCAGCCCGGATACCGGCCAGGACAGGTGGAAGTGCGGGCCTTGCCGGGCGCCGCGCCTTCCGTTGAATCTGGCTTGCGGGGACGCGAGCCGGGTGCTTTTTCCGAAGAAAACGATATCATGACTGCTCCCGTATTACACCGCCGCGCGCCGGCAATGGCGCCGCGCGCCCTGGTTTCCGCAATTTCCCTGTGCTTCATCGCCGCCGCTCCAGCATTCGCGCAAACCGCAAACAACACGCTAGACCAGATCGTCGTCACCGGCTCCCGCTTCAACAGCGACCCGGCATTGCAACCGATCGGCGCCACCGTCATCACGGCCGATGAAATCCGCCGCGCAGGCATCAGCGATGTGAACCAGGCCATCCGCAAGATCGGCGGCGTCTATGGCCGTCAAAGCCTCACCGGCAGCCCTGACTTCACCCTCGATCTGCGCGGCTTCGGCGCTACCGCCAGCCAGAACACGGTCGTGGTCCTCGACGGCGTGCGCCTGTCGGAAAATGAACTGACCGATCCCGTCCTGGCCAGCATCCCCATCGATAGCGTCGAACGCATCGAAATCACGCGCGGCGGCAGCAGCGTCCTGTACGGCGACGGCGCCACGGGCGGCGTGATCAACATCGTCACCAAGCGTCCAGGCAAGCGGGCAGGCCGCGGTACCGTCTTTGCCGAAGTCGGCCAACTGGGCCAGCGCGAAGTGCGCGGCTCCGTAGCCCAGACCTGGAATAACGTCACCCTCGACGCCGCTGTCGGCAAGCAGGAAACCGACAACTATCGCGACAATAACGAATACAAGCAGACCAACTTCGGCGGCGGCGCGCAATGGCAGGACAAGAATGTCCGCGCAGGTGTGCGTATCGACAGCACGCGTCAGGACAGCCGCCTCCCTGGCTCGATCACATTGGCCCAATTTGAAGACAACCCACGTCAGGCAAAGACTCCGAAAGATTTCGGTTCAGTCGACAGCGACCGCTACACCGCCTTCGCCGAAGGCCGCCTGGGTGCCGTAGACCTGGCAGCCGAACTGTCGCACCGCGAAAAGACGGCCAAGTCGACCTATTTCAGCAGCTTCGGTCCATCCGCATCGGAACGTAAAACCAAGCAGAACCAGTTCTCGCCGCGTTTGCGCCACCTGGGCCAATTCGACGGCATGCTCAATGAAATCGTCGCTGGCGCCGACTTCATCAAGTGGGACCTGGCGGTCGACGCTTCGTACTCCCAAGCCAAGGCAAAGCAGAAATCGCAGGCATTCTATGTACGCGATGAGCTGAAATTCGCTGGCCCGCAAAACTTCCGCGTCGCCGCTGGCGTGCGCCACGAAACGTTCGACAAGGACTCCGTCGATCCGGTACCGTTCACCACAGCCACCTACAAAATCAAGCAGAATTTCAATGCCTGGGATGTTCAGGGCAGCTTCGACGTCATACCCCAGGTAAATCTGTATGCCAAGGCTGGCCAGAGCTACCGCGTGGCAAACGCTGATGAAAACGGCTACACACCGGTAGAAAACAAACCTTTGCAAGGCCAGACCTCGCATGATCTCGAACTCGGTGCGTCCTATAACAACAGTATCGTCAAGCTCGATGCCCGCGTCTTCCGCCACAAGCTGACCAACGAGATCTATTACGATCCGACAGCAGGTCAATTTGGCGGTGGCGCCAACACCAATCTGGACCCGACCAAGCACCAGGGCTTCGAACTCGATGCCAGCACGAATGTCGCTGCTGACTGGCGCATCAGCGGCCACTACCAGCACGTGAAGGCCACCTTCAGCGAAGGCGTCAATTCGGGCAAGGAACTGACCCTGATCCCGAAAAACACCCTGTCGGCCCGCCTGTCGTGGGTGCCGAAAGATGGCCAGAGCGCCGACTTCGGCGCGCAATGGGTGGACAGCCAGCGCTATGGCAGCGATTTTGCCAATACCTGCTCTGCCAAGATCCCGTCGTTCACCACCTTCGACGCCCGCTATGCTCGCAAGTTCGGCGCCTGGGAAGTGGCTGTCAATGCCTTGAACCTGACGGACAAGCAGTACTTCACCAACGCCTTCAGCTGCAAAGGTGGTATCTATCCTAGCAATGGCCGGCAGATGAAACTGTCGGCACGCTACGATTTCTAAAGCGGCCAGGAGTTGATTACAATGGCCCGTACGCGCAATCGCATGCGGGCCATTTTTCGTATACGCCCCACCAACGCATCTGAGGAAGTCCGCAGTCACTTGCACCGCTCCCGTTTCACCTAAGGCAGTACATGCACCCATTTTTCCGCAATATGCGCCACCGCGCCACCGTCATCCTCACGGTGCTGATCGTGTGCGCCGTTGCCAGCCTGATTTTCTCCGGCATGATCGGTTCGATCGCGATTCCGCTCGCCGACCTGCCTTCCGCCCTGTTCCATGTCGTGCAGGGCAAGACCGATACCCTCGCCGCCACCTTGCTCGACCTGCGCCTGGGCCGCGCGCTGACCGCCTTTGTCACCGGCGCAGCACTGTCGCTGGCCGGCCTGATGATGCAGGCGCTGCTGCGCAATCCCCTGGCCGACCCGTATGTGCTGGGCGTTTCCGCCGGCGCCTCCGTCGGCGCGCTGGCCGCGCTGCTGTTCATGTGCGCGCTGTGGGTAGTCGACGCGGCGGCCTTTGCCGGCGCCGTCGGCGTGTCCATGCTGCTGTATTTCTTTGCCCGCCGCGACCTGCGCGGCGGCACGGCGGCCGAAGGTAGCGCTTCTTTATTACTATTGACGGGCGTGATCCTGGCCTCGGCCTGCATGGCCATCGTCACCCTGATGCTGTCCATCGCCCCGGAAAGCCGCTTGCGCAGCATGGTGTTCTGGATGATCGGCGACCTGTCCGGCGCGCCCGCGCGGCTGATGCCCTGGCTGGTGCTGGCCGGCGCCCTGGTCTTCGCCTTGCGCTGCGCGCGCTCGCTGAACATCATGGCGCTGCACGCGGAAGCGGCCAGCACCCTGGGCGTACGCGTGGGCGCCCTGCGCAAAGGCCTGTTCTTCTGTTCCGGCCTGCTTACGGCCAGCGCCGTCACCAGCGCCGGCAGCGTGGGTTTCGTGGGCCTCATCGTGCCGCATGCGCTGCGCTTTGCCTGCGGCCCCGATCATCGCCTGCTGATACCGGCCGCCGCACTGGCCGGCGGCACCTTCCTCGTGCTGGCCGATACTTTGGCGCGCACCGTGCTGGCGCCGTTGCAGCTGCCCGTCGGCGTGGTCACGGCCATGATAGGCGCGCCCGTCTTCCTGTACCAGCTCCATCGATTGCGCAGGAGATGAAACGAGCATGATACGCACCTACCAACTGGGCCTGAAAGCAGGCCCACGCTCCCTCGTGGAAAACCTCACCTGGCAAATCAGGGATGGCGAATGCTGGAGCGTGATCGGCCGCAATGGCGCGGGAAAAAGCACCCTGCTGCGCGCCCTGGCCGGCTTGCGCGAACCGGATGCGGGCCACGTGACGATACAGGGCCGCGCCCTGGTCGACTGGCCGCTGGAAGAACTGGCCCGCGAGCGCGCGTTCCTGGCGCAGGCGCGGCATGACGCATTTTCGTACCGCGTCATCGAAACGGTGCTGTCGGCGCGCCATCCATATCACGACAACCATTACTGGGAAGGCAGCGACGACCAGCGCATCGCCCTGGCGGCGCTGGTGTCGATGGAAGTGGAACACCTGGCCGAGCGCGACGTGCGCAGCCTGTCCGGCGGCGAACGCCAGCGCGTGGCCATCGCCGCCATGCTGGCGCAGGACACGCCCTTGCTGCTGCTGGACGAGCCGGCCAATGCGCTGGACCTGGCGCACCAGGTCAGCGTCATGGGCCTGTTATCGAAGCTGTGCCGCGAGCAGCAGAAAACCGTGGTCATGGTGGGACATGACCTGAACCTGGCGCACAGCGTCTCGACCCACGCGCTGCTGCTGATGGGCGACGGCGGCTGGCTGGCCGGTCCCGTGGCAGAGGTGATGCAGGCATCCACCCTGGGCGACTACCTGGGCCACCCTATCGAGATCATCGATCACGGCAAACGCAAGATATTCATACCGAAAGAGGACTGACATGAGCGACAACAAGAACATCGACGCGGACACCGCCGCCATCAACGAGCGCCACCGCGTGCGCATGGAGCGCAAGAAAGCCATCATCGATGCGGCCATCGCCAAGGCCGACAAGGAAATCGGCATCATCATCGTCAACACGGGCAATGGCAAGGGCAAGAGCTCAAGCGGCTTCGGCATGGCCATCCGCGCCATGGGCCACGGCATGAAAGTGGGCGTGGTGCAGTTCATCAAGGGCGCCATGTCGACGGGCGAAGAAAAATTCCTGCGCCGCTTCCCCGACGAAATCAGTTTTCATGCGATGGGCGAAGGCTATACCTGGGAAACGCAGAACCGCGAACGCGACATCGAAAAGGCCGAACTGGCATGGGAACAGGCAAAGACCTTTCTGGCCGACCCCAGCTACGGCCTGGTGCTGTTCGACGAACTCAATATCGCCCTCAAATACAAATACCTCGACGTGCACAAGGTCATCGCCGACCTGCTGGAACGCCCGGCCATGCAGCACGTGGTCATCACGGGCCGCGGCGCGCCGGACGAACTGATCGCCATCGCCGACACCGTCACGGAAATGGCCGTCGTCAAGCATGCGTATGCGGCCGGCATCGGCGCGCAACTCGGCACCGAGTGGTAACAGCGCCATGACGCGCACCCTGGTCTTCGGCGGCGCCCGATCCGGCAAGAGCGCCTACGCCGAGCAGCTGGCGCGGGCGTCCGGCAAGGAAGTCATCTACATCGCCACCGCGCAGGCCGGCGACAGCGAGATGGCCACGCGCATCGCGCATCACCGGGTACAGCGCCCGGCCGGGTGGACCACCGTGGAAGAGCCGCTGCGCCTGGGCGACGCCATCCTGCGGCAGGCGCACCCGGGCCGCCTGCTGCTGGTCGACTGCCTGACCCTGTGGCTGACGAACCTGATGTTTTCCACCGGCGAGACCTATCCGGACGTGGGCGACATCGCCCTGCCCGAGCTGTTCCACAGCGAGCGCGCGCATCTGCTGTATGCGCTGGCTGAAATCGAGGAAAGCGGCTGCGACCTTGTCCTGGTATCGAATGAAGTGGGCATGGGCATCGTGCCGTACGGCGCCATCTCGCGCTGCTTCACCGACGAAGCGGGCCGCCTGAACCAGGCCGTGGCGGCCATCTGCGACAGGGCCGTGTTGGTCGCCGCCGGCCTGCCGCTGCATCTGAAAGGCGGCCCATGCTGAGCGGCCTGTCGCTGCCCATGCTGGCCGCCTTGATGACGGCCGGCGTGCTGCTCGACATCCTGCTGGGCGAGACGCGCCGCTGGCATCCGCTGGTGGGCTTCGGCCGCCTCGCCAGCGCGCTGGAACGCCTGCTGAACCGGGGCCGCGGACGTTTTCTGCGCGGCGCGCTGGCCTGGTCATTGGCCGTGCTGCCCATCAGCTATGCCGCCTACCGGCTGTGCGGGCTGGCGGGCGCCGCCCTCCACGTTTTCCTGCTGTACCTGTGCCTGGGCCTGCGCAGCCTGCGCGACCATAACCAGCCCATCGCCGACGCCCTGGCCATCGACGACCTGGACAACGCGCGCCTGCTGACGGCGCGCATCGTCAGCCGCGACACGGCGAATGCCGACGCGGCCGGCCTGGCCAAGGCCAGCACGGAGTCCTTGCTGGAAAACGGCAACGACGCCGTCTTCGGCACCCTGTTCTGGTTTGCCGTGGCGGGCGGGCCCGGCGCCGTGCTGTTCCGGCTGGCCAATACGCTGGACGCCATGTGGGGCTACCGCAACGAACGCTACGACTGGTTCGGCTGCTGCGCCGCGCGCATCGACGACATCCTCAATTATCTGCCGGCGCGCCTGACGGCCCTGTCCTATGTCTTGCTGGGCAAGACCATGGCCGACAAGCGGCGCGCCTGGCACTGCTGGCGCAGCCAGGCCCCCAACTGGGGCAGCCCGAATGCGGGGCCCGTGATGGCCAGCGGCGCCGGCGCCCTGGGCCTGGCACTCGGCGGCGACGCCATCTACGACGGCGAGCTGGAACGCCGTCCGCCGCTGGGCAACGGCCGCCCGGCCGACGCCCGCGACATCGACCGTGCCTGGCGCCTGGTGGCTGAAACCGCCGTGCTGTGGCTGATCTGGATGGCGTTGCTGGCGGGCCTGTTCTACCTGAAGGGGAAATACCTTGCTTGAACATGGCGGCAACCTGCGCGACGCCGCGCGCGAATACGGCAGGCCGCTGGAAGACTGGATCGACCTGTCGACCGGCATCAACCCCCACTGGTATGCGGCGCCAGCACCCGGCGCCAACGCCTGGCACCGGCTGCCGGAAGCCGATCCCGCGCTGGCCGCTGCCGCCTGCGCCCACTACGACGCGCCGGCCATGCTGCCCGTGGCGGGCACGCAGGCGGCCATCCAGGCCCTGCCCCGGCTGCGCGCGCCCTCGCGCGTGGTGGTGGCCGCACCGTCGTATGCGGAACATGCACACCACTGGGGCCAGCATGGCCACCAGTTGCGGCAAGTGCCGTATGCGCAGCTGGCCGATGCGGTCGACCACTGCGACGTGCTGGTGATCTGCAACCCGAACAATCCCACCGGGGAGCGCATCGCGCCCGAGCTGCTGCTGGAGTGGGCGGACAGGCTGGCCGCGCGCGGCGGCTGGCTGGTGGTCGATGAAGCGTTTGGCGACACGGAAGCGCGCGCCAGCCTGGGCTCCCACTCTGCCCGGCCGGGACTCGTCGTGCTGCGCTCCGTCGGCAAATTCTTTGGCCTGGCGGGACTGCGCCTGGGCTTTGTCGCCGCCCATCCCGTGCTGCTGGCACAGCTGGCCGACCTGCTGGGCCCATGGACCGTCAGCGGCCCGGCGCAGCACGTGGCGCTGGCCGCCTTGCGCGATACGCACTGGCAGGCAGCGATGCGCGAGCGCCTGCGCGGCGAAGGCACGCGCCTGCGCCAGCTATTGGCCGCGCACGGCATCGCCAGCAGCGGCACGGCGCTGTTTCAATGGTGGCCGGAAGAACGCGCCGAGGCATTCTGGCGCCACATGGCGGAATCGGGCATCTGGGTGCGCCTGTTCCGCCACGCCGCCCACGGCATCCGCCTGGGCCTGCCCCCCGACGAACCCGCCTGGCTGCGCCTGCAGCAGGCCCTCACCGCATGGAAGCACATATGAACCACTTGAAAACCGCACTGCTGCTGGCCGGACTGGTCTCGCTGCACGCGCAGGCCGCCATCACCGTGCGCGACGACGACGGCAATACCGTCACCGTGCAAAAACCGGCGCAGCGCATCCTGGCGCTGGCGCCGCACGTGACGGAGCTGCTGTTCGCGGCCGGTGGCGGCGACAGGATCGCCGGCGTCGTCAGCTACAGCGACTACCCGGAAGCGGCGAAGAAGCTGCCGCAGGTGGGCGACAACCGCCAGTACGACATGGAGCGCATCATCGCCATGAAGCCGGACCTCATCGTCGTGTGGATGCATGGCAGCGCCGAGCGCCAGATCGCCATGCTGCGCCAGC
This sequence comes from Janthinobacterium sp. FT14W, assembly GCF_009208755.1. NCBI lineage: Bacteria > Pseudomonadati > Pseudomonadota > Betaproteobacteria > Burkholderiales > Oxalobacteraceae > Janthinobacterium > Janthinobacterium sp. FT14W. The sequence goes on from NZ_WFLL01000023.1 coordinate 10,503, forward strand.
TGAAGGTGCCCATCTATCACAGCGAACCGCGCAAGCTGTCCGATATCCCCGACAGCATGGAGCGCCTGGGCCGGCTGATGGGAACGGAAAACGTCGCCAAGCCGGCCGCCGCCCAGCTGCGCGCCAAACTGGCCAGCCTGACGACGCAATACGCGCAGCGTCCGCCCGTGCGCGTGTTTTACCAGGTGTGGGACAAGCCCCTGTACACCCTCAGCGGCGCGAGCATCATCAGCGATTCCATGCGCCTGTGCGGCGCGCAGAATATCTTTGCCGCGATGAAGGTGGTGGCGCCCGTCGTCACGCCGGAAGGCGTGCTGCAGGAAGACCCGGAAGCCATTTTCGGCACCAGCGAAAAAAGCGATCCGCGCAGCGAAGGCGGCCTGGCCATGTGGCGCGCCTTCCCGTCGCTGACGGCCGTGCGCCGGAATAATCTGTTCCGCCTGAATGGCGACCTGCTGAACCGCGCCGGTCCGCGCATGATCGAGGGCACGGCCGCCATGTGCGAGCAAGTGGAAGTGGCCCGCCAGCGCCGCACCGCGCCGGCGGCAAAGGCCGCGCCATGAGCCATTACCAGCGCATCGCCTGCCTGTCGACGGAAGCCGTGGAGACGCTGTATGCGCTGGGCGCGGACGACGTCATCGCGGGCATTTCCGGCTTCACCGTAAGGCCGCCCCGCGCGCGCGAGGAAAAAACCAGGATCAGCGGTTTTTCATCTTCCAGCCTGGAGCGCATCCTGGCCGTCAAGCCCGACCTCGTGATCGGCTTTTGCGACATGCAGGCCGATATCTGCCGCGACCTGGTCAAGGCCGGCGTCGAGGTACACCAGTTCAACCAGCGCACGGTGGAGGGCATCCTGCGCATGATCGGCGTGCTGGCCGCGCTGGTGCAGCGCGAGGAAGCGGGACGCGCACTGATCGCCAGCCTGCGCGCGGACATCGCCGCCGCGCAAGCGCGCGCCGCCTCCTGGACGCGCAAGCCCGTGATTTACTTTGAAGAGTGGAATGATCCTCTGATGAGCGGCATCGGCTGGGCGGCCGAATTGATCGGCATCGCCGGCGGCACGGACGCCTTTCCCGAGCTGTCCGCGCATCCGGGGGCAAAGGAGCGCATCATCGCCGATCCTCTGGCCGTGGTGCGGCGCGCGCCCGACATCATCATCGCCACCTGGTGCGGCAAGAAGTTCCAGCCGGCGCAGCTGACGGCACGCCCGGGCTGGGATGCGATCCCCGCCGTACAGAACCAGATGCTGTTCGAGATCAAATCGCCCGACATTCTGTCTCCCGGCCCGGCCGCCATCACGGAGGGCTTGCGCCAGATCAGCGACATCGTCGCGCAGTGGCAAGACAGGCAGGAGCGCCAGCCATGAGCACTCCCTTCCCCGCCCTGATGGTGCAGGGCACGACCTCGGACGCGGGCAAGAGCACCGTCGTCGCGGCCCTGTGCCGCCTGTTGAAACGGCGCGGCGTGACGGTCGCGCCATTCAAGCCGCAGAACATGGCCTTGAACAGCGCCGTGACGAGCGACGGCGGCGAGATCGGCCGCGCGCAAGCCCTGCAGGCGCTGGCCTGCGGCATTGCGCCGCACACGGACATGAATCCGGTGCTGCTGAAACCGTCGTCGAACACGGGCGCGCAGGTGATCATCCATGGCAAGGTGCGCGCCGAGATGGATGCGCGCGACTACCAGCAATACAAGAGCATCGCCATGGGCGCCGTGCTGGAATCCTACACGCGCTTGCGCCAGCAGTACGACGCCGTCGTCGTCGAAGGCGCGGGCAGTCCGGCAGAAGTGAACCTGCGCGCGCGCGACATCGCCAACATGGGCTTTGCGGAAGCCGTCGACTGCCCCGTGATCCTGGTGGCCGACATCGACCGGGGCGGCGTCTTTGCCCACATCATCGGCACCCTGGCCTGCCTGTCCGACAGCGAACGGGCGCGCATCCTCGGCTTCGTCATCAACCGCTTCCGCGGCGACATCTCGCTGCTGGCTCCCGGCATCGAGTGGCTGGAACAGCAGACGGGCAAGCCCGTGCTGGCCGTGCTGCCCTACCTGCAAGGCCTGTTCCTCGATGCGGAAGACGCCGTCGAAGCCATGCAGGCCGAACGGGGCGCCTTCAAGGTGGTGGTGCCGCAACTGCCGCGCATCAGCAACCACACGGATCTCGACGCGCTGCGCGCCCACCCCGATATCGACTTGTGCTTCATCAAGCAGGGGCAGCCGATTCCGCCTGCCGACCTGGTGATCCTGCCCGGCAGCAAGAACACGCGGGGCGACCTGGCCTGGCTGCAGCAGCAGGGCTGGCCCGCCTACCTGGCAAAACACCTGCGCTACGGCGGCAAGGTGATCGGCATCTGCGGCGGCTTCCAGATGCTGGGGCAGTGCGTGCGCGATCCGCTGGGCGTGGAAGGCGCGGCGGGAGAGTCCATCGCGCTGGGATTGCTCGACATGGCGACGGAACTGACGGCGGACAAGCGCCTGCAGCAGGTGGCCGGGCACTGCACCTTTGCCGGCGCGGCCGGCGTGCCCGTGGCTGGCTATGAAATCCACATGGGCGTCTCGCATGGAGCCGCCCTGCAGCAGCCGGCGTTTACGATCGACGGGCGGCCGGAAGGGGCGGTGTCGGGCGACGGGCAAATCCTCGGCAGCTATCTGCACGGCCTGTTCGACACGCCCGCCGCGTGTGCGGCCCTGCTGCGCTGGGCGGGGCTGGACTGCGGCCGCACGGTGAACACCGCCGCCCTGCGCGAGGCCAGCCTGGAGCGCATCGCCGACGCGGCGCTGCCGCTGCTGGCGGCGCTCGACGCGCTGCCGCGCTAGGCCTTACTGTTTCAGGCACGTCGTCAGGAAGGACCGGTCGGTCGAAAACTGCACCGCCATGCTCGACGAGACGGGCATGAACAGCGCGTAATCGGCCTGCACGTCGGCCGGGTCCTTGAGTACGGCGATGCCATCGAAATCGACGGCCTGGGCGCCTGTGCCCAGCTTGTTCAGGGTCACGTTTTCCGTGTGCACCTTGCCCGTGCCATTGTTGGTGACGGTCGCCACATTGCCCGCGATGTCGATCCTGCCCGTCGTGCCGCCCTGCTCGGCACAAGCATAGCTGCCATTGATTTCCGTGCCGATCTTCTGCTGTCTGGCGGCCACGATGCTGCCCACGCGCAGCACGTTTTCCTGGTTCAGGCTATAGCGGTCGATGAACAGCGCCAGCCCCCGGTCCCCGGCATGCACGTGCACGATGCCAAAATCCTGGCCACCCTGGCGGGCGACGAGCAAGCCGTTCTTTGCATCCTTGACCAGGGTCAGATCCGCGCTTTCCGGCTGCGGCAAGCCCGGCACGGCCGAACAAGCGCCCTGGGCATTGAAAATACCGCCATTGCACAGCTGCGCCGTGCCATTGGCGGCGATCCTGACGCTGCCTTTCGGATTGAAGCGGTCGCCGCCGCCCCTGGCATTGCGCATGGCGCCCACGAACAGGTAGCTGCCGGCCAGTCTGGCCACGTCGCCCACCGCGTAGCCGGTGCCGCTGACGGTCGAGGCCATGTTGCCCAGCTTGATATTTCCGCTCAACAAGCGCGTGCGCGCATCGACGGTGACGCTGAAATCCGTTGCCGTGTAGGTCGTGAGATTGCCGGCGGTGGCGGCGCTGAACGTGCCGCTGCGGTCGCTCAAGCCGAACTGCGTCGACAGGACGCGAATGGCATAGGTCTTCTTCGCGCTGTCGAACGTGATGCGCCAGGTGTCGCCGATATCGGCCGCCACGTCATACACGCTTTCAGCGGCGCTGGCGCCGGCAATGACGCTCAGGCCCGCGTCCCTGGCCACGGCTTCCGATGCCGCAGCCACGCTGTCGGCGGGGACGACGGGAGGCGTAACCACGACGGGCGGTGTCTCCGGCGTCGCAGGCGTGCCGCCATCGCTGCCGCCACCGCAGGCGGACAGGGCGGCGCCCAGGACAAGGAAGGTAAATGCATTTTTCATGTGGTGTGACTTTCGGGGAAAGAGGAGGCCTGAACTGCCAGAAAATCCATGCTAGCCGTGCCCGCAATCTATTGCCATAGAACAAATGTTCCATGGACAACGCCCGCGGCACGCTGCCAACATGGCTGGCGCGGGCGGCACGCGCACGCCATTTATGTGACAATCCGTCGTACTGTCGGCTCCGCTTCTACTCCTCAGGCTCGCATCCATGACCAGTTCCCCCATCAAAAGCTACCTTCCCTGGGTGGTTGCCACCGCCCTGTTCATGGAGCAACTCGACTCCACCATCGTCAACACCGCCATCCCCGCCATGGCCGCCAGCCTCAACGTGACGCCGCTGAGCCTCAAGGCCGTCGTCACCAGCTACATCCTCAGCCTGGCCGTGTGCATTCCCATCAGCGGCTGGATGGCCGACCGCTTCGGCACGCGGCGCGTGTTTTCCGCCGCCGTTGCCATCTTTACCATCGCCTCCATCCTGTGCGGCCTGTCCGTGAATGCGCCCATGCTGGTGGCCGCGCGCCTGCTGCAAGGCATGGGTGCGGCCATGATGATGCCGGTGGGCAGGCTGACCATCATCCGCACGTTTCCCAAGTCGCAATTGCTGGCGGCCATGAATTTCGTCATCATTCCCGCCCTGATCGGCCCCCTGCTGGGCCCCACGGTGGGCGGACTGATCGTGCACTGGCTGTCATGGCGCGAGATTTTCTTCGTCAACGTGCCCGTCGGCCTGGCAGCGCTGTACCTGGCGCACCGCTACATGCCCGATTACTACGGCGACAAGCCCCGTCCGCTGGATTTGATCGGCCTGGTGCTGTTCGGCACGGGCATCGCGCTGCTGTCGTGGCTGCTGGAAATCTTTGGCGAACACAAGATCGACGCCACCTCGGCCGCCGTGCTGCTGTTCATCTCCATCAGCCTGCTGGCCGCGTATGCCTGGCATTCGAGCGAAGTGCTGCACCCGCTGCTGCGCCTGACCCTGTTCAAGATCCGCACCTTCCGCGTCTCGGTGGTGGGCGGCTTCGTCACGCGCCTGGGCGTGGGTGGCCTGCCGTTCCTGCTGCCCCTGCTGTACCAGCTGGGCCTGGGCTTGCCCGCCTGGCAGTCGGGCTTGCTGATGATGCCGTCGGCGGCCGCCGCCATGGGCATGAAATTCATTTCCGCGCGCGTGCTGGGCCGCTTCGGCTACCGCCAGGTGCTGATCGTCAACACCGTGCTGATCGGCGTCACCATCGCCATGTTTTCGCAGGTGAGCGCGGGCACGCCCCTGTACGTGATCGTCGCCATCAGCCTGTGCATGGGCTTTTTCAATTCGCTGCAGTTTTCCAGCATGAACACCATCGCGTATGCCGATGTCGACAAGACCGATTCCAGCATGGCCAGCACCATCGCCAGCTCGATGCAGCAGCTGTCGATGAGCTTTGGCCTGGCCTTCGGTTCGCTGATCACGGGCTGGTACCTGGGCGACATGCCGCAATCGGACCGCGCCATGCTCAGCACCGCCCTGCACCATGCCTTCCTCACCCTGGCCGCCCTGACGGTGCTGTCTTCGCTGACCTTCTGGACCTTGCGCCGCGACGATGGCGAAAGCATCAGCAAGGGCACGGATAGCGAGGAAGAAGACGCGGCCGACATCAAGGCCCAGGCCGTTGTCCAGACGGAAGTGCAAACGACCAAGGGCTGAGCCAGATCAAGCTTGCCGCCAGCGCCGCTGGTGCTTTTGCCGCACGCTGCTACCGTGACGGCAGGAGGTGCACATGGCGGCCGAACGGCGCTTTGCATGGAAGGGCACGGACCGCCATGGCAAGGCGGTCGACGGCGTTCTGCGCGCCGCCGATGCCGCCGCTGCGGGCACGGCCTTGCGGCGCCAGGGCATCCTGGCCACCCGGGTGCAGGCCGCGCGCGCCGCGCCAGGCAAGGCCATCACGCGCAAGGATATCGCGCTGTTCACGCGCCAGCTGTCGACCATGATGGCGGCCGGCGTGCCGCTGCTGCACGCCTTCGACATCGCCGGCAAGGGCCACGCCAAGCCCGCCGTCACGGAACTGATGCGGGACTTGCGCCATGCGATCGAAGCGGGCAGCAGCCTGCAGCAGGCATTCCGCCAGTTCCCCCTGCTGTTCGACGAACTGTATTGCAACCTGCTGGCCGCTGGCGAACAGGCCGGCATCGTGCAGGACTTGCTGGCGCGCCTGGCCACGCACCAGGAAAAGGCCATCGCCCTGCGGCGGCAGGTGCGCGGCGCGCTGATGTATCCGCTGGTGATCGTCCTCGTCGCCATCGTCGTCACGGCCATCATCATGAGCGTGGTCGTGCCCGCTTTCCGCCAGGTATACGACAGCTTCGGCGCGCCATTGCCCCTGCCCACCCTGGTCGTCATGGGCTTGTCCGCCTTTTTCGTGCATTACTGGCCGGCCTTGCTGGCGGCGCTGGTGCTGGCCTGCGTGCTGCTGCGCCTGGCCTGGCGCCGCTGGCCCGCCTTGCGGCGAACCGCGCAGCTGCAGGCATTGCGCCTGCCCCTGTTCGGCCCCCTGCTGCGCAAGGCGGCGATTGCCCGCTGGACGCGCACCCTGGCCGCCATGTTCGCCGCCGGCGTGCCGCTGCTCGATTCGCTCAGCCTGGTGGGCGCCGCCGCCGGCCACCCGCTGTACCAGGAGGCGACGATGCGCATCGAACGTGAAATCCGTGCCGGCGGCAGCCTGGCCCTGGCCATGGAACACAGCGCCGTGTTTCCCCCGCTGCTGACGCAGCTGGCCCTGATCGGCGAGGAATCGGGCGCCCTCGACGCCATGCTGTCGCGCGCGGCCGACATCATCGAAGGCGAGGTCGAAACCACCGTCGCCATCCTCGCCTCGCTGCTGGAACCGGCGCTGATGGTGGTGCTGGGCGTGCTGGTCGGCTCCCTCGTGATCGCCCTGTATTTGCCGATTTTCAAGCTCGGCGCCGTGATTTGACGGCCGCCCCTGCGCAAAACATCGCCATGCGCGGGCAGATGTTTTACACTGCGGCAGTGCCAGGCAATGTTTGCGCGGCAGCAATCTTCACCTCAGACAAATCACCATGCTGCAAGATACCCTGCTGTTCGCCGCGCCCGGCAACCTGCCCGTCACCCTCGTTGCCGCCCTGTTCGGCCTGATCGTCGGCAGCTTCCTGAACGTGGTGATCCATCGCGTGCCGAAAATGATGCAGCGCGAATCCGACAATTACGTGGCGGAAGAAAGCGGCTTGCCCTTGCCGCACACGGACCGCTACAACCTGATGCTGCCGCACTCGAACTGCACCGCGTGCGGCCACCGCATCACGGCCATGGAAAACATTCCCGTCATCAGCTACCTGCTGCTGCGCGGCAAGTGCAGCGCCTGCAGGGCGCCCATCTCCGCGCGCTATCCGCTGGTGGAACTGCTGACGGGCGCGCTGTCGGCCGTGCTGGTCTGGCACTTCGGCAGCGGCTGGACGGGCCTGGCCACGCTCGTGTTTGCCTGGCTGCTGATCGCCATGACCTTCATCGATGCCGATACGCAAATGCTGCCCGACGACCTCACCTTCCCCCTGCTGTGGGCGGGCTTGCTGGTCAACATCAACAGCACCTTCGTGCCCCTGCAGGACGCCGTCATCGGCGCAGCCGCCGGCTACCTGGCCCTGTGGAGCGTGTACTGGGCCTTCAAGCTGGCGACAGGCAAGGAGGGAATGGGCTATGGTGACTTCAAATTGCTGGCGGCGCTAGGCGCCTGGCTGGGCTGGACCATGTTGCCGACGATCATATTATTGTCGTCGCTGGTCGGCGCCGTGGTGGGCATCGGCCTGATCGTCTTCGCCAGGCGGGGGCGCGACAAACCCATCCCCTTCGGCCCCTACCTGGCGGCGGCGGGGCTGATCGCCCTGCTGTACCGCGCGCCCCTGTCGCAGCTCACCCTGGGCCTGGCCAGCTGACCGGCGCAACGCTGCGCCCCTATGGATAAACACATGCAAACACACAACGTTCCCTACTTCAGCGTGGGACTCACCGGCGGCATCGGCTGCGGCAAGAGCACGGTGGCCGACCTGTTTGCCGCGCGCGGTGCCTCCATCGTCGATACCGACCAGATCGCACACAGCCTGACGGCAGCGGACGGCGCCGCCATGCCGGCCCTGCTGGCGGAGTTCGGCCCGGACTACGCCGATGCGCACGGCGCACTCGACCGCGCCAAGATGCGCAAGCTCGTGTTTTCCGACGCCGCCGCCAAGGCCAGGCTGGAAGCCATCCTGCATCCACGCATCCGCCAGGCCACCCTGGCGGCGGCCGCCGAAGCGACGGGCAGCTATGTGATCTTTGCCGTGCCCCTGCTCGTCGAGTCCGGCGGCTGGGTGGAGCGCGTCAACCGCGTGCTGGTCATCGACTGCCTGGAAAGCCTGCAAGTGTCGCGCGTGATGGCACGCAACGGCTTATCGGAAGAACAAGTCAAAGCCATCATGGCCACGCAAGCCACGCGCGCCATGCGCCTGGCGGCGGCGGACGATGTGATCGACAACAATGGCGATTTGGCGGCCCTGGAGCCGCAGATTGCCCAGTTGCACGATTTATATCTGGCATTTTCAAAAAGAATGGCCGGAATCGGGTCGCAACGTTTGTAATTTGTCGACGCTTGGTTCAAAATCACGGGATTGTTTGCAGGTCCTTACTTAAGGGAATTATTTTGATTGTCTACGAATACCCTTTCAACGAACGCATACGTACCTTGTTGCGGCTGGAAGACCTGTACGACAAATTCAAGTTCTTCATCCAGCAAGAGCACGCAATGCAACACCATGTCGCGTTGGCAACTATTTTCGACATGCTCGAAGTGGCCGGCCGCGCCGACCTGAAGTCCGACCTGCTGCAGGAGCTCGAGCGCCAGCGCCAAAGCCTGCTGGGCTACCGCAGCAATCCCAACGTGGAACCGGAAACCCTGGACGCCATCCTCGGTGAACTCGACAGTGTCAGCGGCGCCCTGGTGGCCGCGCAGGGCAAGACGGGCCAGAATATCCGCGACAATGAATGGCTGATGAGCATCCGTGGACGCACCATCATCCCGGGCGGCGCCTGCGAATTCGACTTGCCGTCGTATTTTGCCTGGCAAAAACGCAGTTCGGAACAGCGCCTGGCCGATATCCACGCCTGGTTTGCCCCCCTGGCTCCCCTGTTCGATGCGCTGGCCCTCGTCTTGCGCCTGCTGCGCGATTCCGGCGGCCCCGTTAAACTGATCGCCAATGGCGGCAGCTACCAGCAAATGCTGCAAGGCAAGGTGTACCAGATGTTGCGCCTGAGCCTGGATGAAAGCAGCGGCGCCATCCCGGAAATTTCCGCCAATAAATACATGCTATGGGTACGCTTCACCACCCAGGGTGGCGACCTGAAACCCAAGCCGCTGGAAGAAGATGTCCCGTTCGAGCTGACGCTCTGTAATTTTTAACTGTTACTTATTTGCCCCATCATGACCGTAGTCAACTGCCCCACCTGTGCCGCCAAAGTCGAATGGACTGAAGCCAACAAATTCCGCCCCTTCTGCTCGGAACGCTGCAAGCAGATCGACCTGGGTGCCTGGGCCGAGGAAAAATACACGATACCCGCCGCCGACCCGTTCGAAGATCCCCTCGCGGACGAAGACAACAAGCCGCAATAATTCTCAGCGAAACGGATTTTCCAGGCGCAACCCTTGCGCCACGAAACTGTCGAGCCTGCCACTGACCACCGTCAAGCCATAGGCGATACCCATCGCCGCAATCTGCCCATCGACGCCATGCGCATGGCCCCGCTCACACAGGCGGGCGCAGACCAGCGCGCAATCGAGGTCGAACTCCAGCAGCCGCGGCGCATAATCTGCCAGCAACGCTTCCAGCCAGCCTTCCAGAGCCAGCGCTTCCAGGGCCGCTTCGCGCCGCCAGCTGCACTGTATGCCCGCACGCAATTGCGCGATCACTTGCACGGGCACATAGCGCATGTCCGGCGGCACCCGCTCGAAAAAGGCGGCAATGCCCGCCGGTGCGCTGGTCCCTTTGCGTGCCGCAACGATCACATCCGTATCGACCAGGCAGGCGGCCATGACGCGTCAGCAGCGGCGCTCGAAATCCGTGTCGAGCCCCACGTCGGGCATGCCGCGCAAAATATCCACGAGCGGGCGCTTCGGCAGCGGCCGCAGGGCGCTGCGCAGGATGTCGCGGTGCTCGTCTTCGAGGCTGCGCCCATGCGCGCGCGCACGCTTGTGCAAGGCGGCAATCAGCAATTCATCGGTATCGGTAAAGGTCAGGGTCAGGGCCATGCGCAACTCCCCAGTGCTTGATTACAGCACTGTAGCGCAAAGCGCGCGCGATACAAGGGGAGTCCGCGGCAAGCTTGCGCCAGCGCGCAGCACCGGGCCGCGCGCTGGCGCCAGGATGGTCAAGCGGTGGCCAGGGAGTCCCGGCGGACTTCATCCAGCCATTCCAGCAGGGGAATGGTGGCAGGCAATAAGGGTTCCACGCCGACCGTGCCCTGCCAGGCGAACGCCTGGCCTTCCAGGCTTTGCGGCTCGCCCCGCCACTCGCGGCTGATGTAGAAATGCAGGCGCACATGGGCATGCGGATACACATATTCGACGCCGCACCAGGCTTCGGCACTGTCGATATACAGCCCCAGTTCCTCGACAAACTCGCGTTTCAAGGCATCCAAAATGGCCTCGCCCGGCTCGACTTTGCCACCAGGAAATTCCCAATAACCGTCGTACGGCTTGCCGGCCGGGCGCTGGCCCAGCAGCACGTCGCCATTCGGCTTCATCAGGATGCCCACAGCCACATCGACAGGCTGGATTTTTTCCTTCAAGGTCACTGCGCTCATTGCGCCAGCTTTCCCGCGTAGTCGCGCGCAAATTGCCAGGCCACCCGGCCCGAGCGCGAACCGCGCTGCAAGGCCCAGCGCAGGGCGTCGCCGCGCGCTTGCGCGATCTGCTCCGGCGTGCAGCCGAACGAGGCCAGCCAGTGGGCGGCGATATCGAGGTAATCGTCCTGCTTGAACGGGTAGAACGACAGCCACAGGCCGAAGCGCTCGGACAGCGAGATTTTCTCTTCCACCGTTTCGCCCGGATGCAGGTCGCCGTCGTCGTCCGTCTTGTAGCTGCTGTTGTCGGACATGCGCTCCGGCATCAGGTGACGGCGGTTCGAGGTGGCATAGATCAGCACATTCTCCGATTGCGCGGCGATGCTGCCGTCGAGCGCCACTTTCAGCGCCTTGTAGCCGCTCTCGCCCTCTTCGAACGACAGGTCGTCGCAAAAGATGATGAAGCGCTCGGGGCGCGCCGCCACCAGGTCGACGATGTCGGGCAAATCGGCCAGGTCGGCTTTATCCACTTCGATCAGGCGCAGGCCTTGCCCGGCGAACTGGTTCAGGCATGCCTTGATCAGCGAGGACTTGCCCGTGCCCCGTGCGCCCGTCAGCAGCACGTTGTTGGCGGGACGTCCGCTGACGAACTGGCGCGTGTTCTGCTCGATCTGCCCCTTTTGCGTGCCGATGTTGTGCAAGTCGCCGAGGGCGATGGACGACACGTGGGCCACGGCCTGCAGATACGGCACGGCGCCAGGGCGCCGGCGCCAGCGGAAGGCAAAGCTGTTCCAGTCCGGCGCGGGCGCGGCCTGCGGCAGGATCGCTTCCACCCGCGCCAGCAAGGCCTCGGCACGGATCAGGAATTGATCGAGGCCGGTCATGAGCGGTAGTCGGCGTTGATCGACACGTAGTCATGCGACAGGTCGCACGTCCACAAAGTAGCCGTGGCATCGCCGCGCGCCAGTTTCACGCGGATGGTGATTTCGCTTTGCTGCATCACGCGCTGGCCATCCTGCTCCTGGTAGTCGGGGTTGCGGCCGCCATTCTTGGCCACCCACACGTCGTCCAGGTACAGGTTCAGCTGGCCCACGTCCAGGTCGTCCACGCCCGCGTAGCCGATGGCGGCCAGGATGCGGCCCAGGTTCGGATCGGAGGCGAAGAACGCCGTTTTCACCAGCGGCGAATGGGCGATGGAATAGGCGATCTTGCGGCACTCTTCCACGTTGCGGCCGTCTTCCACGGTCACGGTCATGAACTTGGTGGCGCCTTCGCCGTCGCGCACGATGGCTTGCGCGAGAAAAGTAGACAGTTCGGTGACGGCGGCGGCCAGTGCCGCATAGTGCGGCGAGTCGACGGAATCGATGACCAGGCTGCCGGCGCCCGTGGCCACCAGCATGAACGAGTCATTGGTGGAGGTGTCGCCATCGATGGTGATGCAGTTGAACGACTTGTCGGCCGCCTGTTTCACCAGCTGGTCCAGCACCGGTTGCGCCACGGTGGCGTCGAACGCGAGGAAGCCCAGCATGGTGGCCATGTTCGGCTTGATCATGCCGGCGCCCTTGCTGATGCCCGTCAGGGTCACCGCATGGCCACCGATGGTGACGGTGCGCGAGCCCGCTTTCGGCTGCGTATCCGTGGTCATGATGGCTTCGGCGGCCGAGAACCAGTTGTCCGACGTGAGCGCGGCCACCGCTTGCGGCAAGCCGGCGACCAGGCGCTGCACGGGCAACGGTTCCAGGATCACGCCGGTGGAAAACGGCAGGATCTGCTGCGGCGTGCAGCCCAGCAGCTCGGCCAGCGCGGCGCAGCTGGCCTGCGCGTCGGCCAGGCCCGATTCGCCCGTGCCCGCGTTCGCGTTGCCCGTATTGACCAGCAGCGCGCGGATCGGCGCGGCGCCGGCCGTCACGGCGGCCAGGTTGGCCTTCGAGATTTGCACGGGCGCGGCGCAGAAGCGGTTCAAGGTGAACACGCCGGCCACGGTGGCCGTCGGCGCCAGTTTCAATACCAGCAAATCCTTGCGGTTGGGTTTCTTGATGCCGGCTTCGGCAACACCGATTTCAATGCCGGCGACGGCTTTCAAGTCGGCGGCGACGGGCTTGGGAGAATTGACGGCCATATGAGTTCTTCTGCGAGGGAAAATGGAAGCGCTATTGTAGCGCCTTCGCGCCACCGCTGAACATGCGGCAACTGAATAGTCGCGCCGGCCCGGCAAGCGCGCGGCGGAACGGCAGCATGGCCAGGCTTGCGATTTATCAGAACGGCGCCGCCTGGCGGCGCTAAGGTGTAGGAACAGACGATCACGCGTCTCGCACAAGCGCCCGGGGAGGGAGTGTCATGGCGCATGGCAAATCCTATTACATACATGGTAACGCGCGGGGACGCTCCCGCCTGTTGTACCTGCTTTGCCTGCCAATCTGGCTGACGGCATGCACGGTGCCGGGCGAACCGGCCGACAATACCCACCTTTCCCCTTCTGCCGAGGAACAAACGCCCCCGGCGCCGCCAGCGCCCGATGCGCCGCCTGCCAAGGATGCTGCGCCGCCCACAGCGCAAGTTCAGCCACCCGCCCCTGCGCCGCCCGGCAAGCCGGTACGCCCGCCACAAACCAGTCCCTGGACCAGTTCATGGTCTGGCCTGGGCGGGCTGTTCGGCAGCCTCGGCAAGCGGGGCGGCGGGGCCGCCATAGGCAAGGCCGCCGCGCCCGTCAAGGCAGGGGGCGTCGCCGGCGCCACGCAGGTCGTCGTGTACTACGCCACCGACAGGAAATACCAGCCGGACAGCAACAACTATGGCTGGCAACCGAACCGCGCGGCACCCTACCTGAGCTACGGCAGCGTGCTGGTGAGCATTCCGGAAAAAAGAGCGCCGGGCGAGATGCCGCTGCCGCCCTGGTACGCCCTCCTGTCCGGCGACGATGCGCAAAAATATGTGCTGATCCAGGGCGCCACGCGCCAGTCGCGCGCGGATTTCCTCGCCACCGTCAAGGCGCGCATTCAGGCGGCTCCGGAACGGCGGGCCGCCTTCATCTATATCCACGGCTACAGCAATTCCTTCGACGACGCCGCCCGGCGCACGGCGCAGATGGCGGTCGACCTCGACATCGGCGCCCTGCCCGTGTTCTACAGCTGGCCATCGAAAGGCACGTTTGCCGGCTATGAGTTCGACGAGAATTCCGCCGAATGGACGCAGGCGCACCTGGAGGCTTTCCTGGCAGACTTCGCGGAGCACTCCTCGGCCACCGATATCTACATCATCGCCCACAGCATGGGCAACCGTCCGATGACCGTCGCCCTGGCCAACCTGCTGGAAAAGCGTCCCGACCTGCTGCCCCTGTTCAAGCAGGTGGTGCTGGCGGCGCCGGACATCAATGCCGACGTTTTCCGCGACCAGATCGCCCCGCGCTTTGCCAGCCTCAAGCTCTCCGCCACCCTCTACGCCTCCGCGAACGACAAGGCCATCCGCGCCTCCTACAGCTTTGCCGACTGGGACAGGATAGGCGACATCCGCGGCCCCGTCGTCGGCATTCCCGGCATGGAGCTCGTCGACGCCTCGGCCGTCATCATGAACTTCATGGGCCATGACTACTTCGCCAGCAACCGCGTCCTGCTGACCGATATCGCCACCCTGATCAAGACGGGACAGCGGGCCAGGAACCGCGGCGGCCTGAAAGGCATTCCGGCGCAGGCGCCCCAGTACTGGGCCTTCCCCTGAACGGCCGGCCACGCGCGGCCGGCAAAAAAAAACGGAGGCCGCAGTCTCCGTTCTTCCCGGGCCGATCAAGCCGGCTTAGGCCAGCTTGCCGTGGCAAGCCTTGTATTTCTTGCCGCTGCCGCAAGGGCATGGATCGTTGCGGCCCACTTTGACGCCCATGCTCACGCTCATGTCGTCGACGTTGTCCATGTTGCCGCCGGCCGTAGGCGCCAGCAGTTCTTCCGGCGCCGCGTTCGGGTCGAATTCGGCGTGCTGGTAGTGCACGTTTTCCACGTGCGACTGCTGCATCGCCTGTTCGGCTGCATCGACTTCTTCGCGCGACTGGATACGCACCGTCATCACATGCTTCGTGACGTCGTTCTTGATCATGTCGAGCATCTGGCCAAACAGTTCAAACGCTTCGCGCTTGTATTCCTGTTTCGGGTTCTTCTGCGCATAGCCGCGCAGGTGGATACCCTGGCGCAGATGGTCCAGCGCCGCCAGATGTTCGCGCCAGTGGCTGTCGACGCTTTGCAGCATGACGTTGCGCTCGAAGCCGCCAAACGATTCCTTGCCGACGATATCGATCTTCGACTGGTACACGGCATCGGCCGCGGCCAGCACTTTTTCCAGGATCTCTTCGTCCGTCAGGGTCGAATCGGCTTCCAGCATTTGCTGCAGCGGCAAGTCGAGTTGCCATTCGCTGGCCAGGGTGTTTTCCAGGCCCTTGATATCCCACTGCTCTTCCACCGATTCGTGCGGCACGTACTCGTGCACCAGGTCGGTGAACACGCCATGGCGCAGCGAGCCGATCATTTCGGAAATATCGGTCGTTTCCAGCAGCTCGTTGCGCTGCTGGTAGATCACCTTGCGCTGGTCGTTGGCGACGTCATCGTATTCCAGCAATTGCTTGCGGATGTCGAAGTTGCGCGCCTCGACCTTGCGCTGGGCCGATTCGATCGACCGCGAGACGATGCCCGCTTCGATCGGTTCGCCTTCCGGCATTTTCAGGCGGTCCATCACGGCGCGCACGCGGTCGCCGGCGAAGATGCGCAGCAGCGCGTCGTCGAGCGACAGGTAGAAGCGCGACGAACCGGGGTCGCCCTGGCGGCCGGCACGGCCGCGCAGCTGATTGTCGACGCGGCGCGATTCATGACGTTCGGTGCCGATGATGTGCAAGCCGCCCGCATTGACCACGTGGTCGTGCAGGGATTGCCATTCATCGCGCAGCTTCTGCGACTGGGCGGCCTTGTCGGCATCGCTCAGCTCAGGATTGGCTTCGATGAACTTGATCTGGTTTTCGACGTTACCGCCCAACACGATGTCCGTACCGCGACCGGCCATGTTGGTGGCGATGGTGATGGCTTTCGGACGGCCTGCCTGGGCGATGATTTCCGCTTCGCGCGCATGCTGCTTCGCGTTCAGCACGTTGTGCGGCAAACCGGCCTTGGTCAGGATGCCCGACAGCAATTCCGAGTTCTCGATCGAGGTCGTACCCACCAGCACGGGCTGGCCGCGCTCGTAGCAGTCGCGGATGTCGTTCAGCATCGCGTTGTACTTTTCCGCCGACGACTTGTAGACCTGATCCTGGCGGTCCTTGCGCTGCAGCGGACGGTTTTGCGGAATCACGACCGTTTCCAGGCCGTAGATTTCCTGGAATTCGTACGCTTCCGTATCGGCCGTACCCGTCATGCCGGCCAGCTTGGCGTACATGCGGAAGTAGTTCTGGAAGGTGATCGAGGCCAGGGTCTGGTTCTCGTTCTGGATCTTGACGCCTTCTTTCGCTTCGACGGCCTGGTGCAAGCCATCGGACCAGCGGCGGCCCGTCATCAGACGGCCCGTGAATTCATCGACGATCACCACTTCATTGTTCTGCACCACGTAGTGCTGGTCCTTGAAGTACAGCGCATGCGCGCGCAAGGCCGCATACAGATGGTGCACGAGGGTGATGTTGGCCGAATCGTACAGCGAGGCGCCTTCCGGCAGCAGGCCCATCTCCATCAGGATGCCTTCGGCCTTTTCGTGGCCCGCTTCCGTCAGCAGCACCTGGTGCGCTTTTTCATCCTTGGTATAGTCGCCCGGCACTTCAACCTTGCCCTTGCCGTCCGGCGTTTCTTCGCCGATCTGCAACGTCAGGCGCGCTGGCACTGCATTGATCTTGTGATACAGGTCCGTATGGTTCTCGGCCTGGCCCGAAATGATCAGCGGCGTACGCGCTTCGTCGATCAGGATCGAGTCGACTTCATCGACGATGCCGAAGTTCAGGCTGCGCTGCACGCGCTCGCGCGCTTCGTAGACCATGTTGTCGCGCAGGAAGTCGAAACCGAATTCATTGTTCGTACCGTAGGTGATGTCCGAGTTGTACGCCTGCTGCTTGGCGCTGTGCTCCATCTGCGACATGTTCACGCCCGTCGACAGGCCCAGCCACGCATACAGGCGGCCCATGGTCTCGGCATCGCGCTGCGCCAGGTAATCATTGACGGTGACGATATGCACGCCCTTGCCCGACAAGGCATTCAGGTAGGCTGGCAGGGTTGCCATCAGGGTCTTGCCCTCGCCCGTGCCCATCTCCGCGATCTTGCCAAAATGCAAGACCATGCCGCCGATCATCTGCACATCGAAGTGGCGCATGCGCAGGACGCGCTTGCTGGCCTCGCGGCAGACGGCAAAGGCTTCCGGCAACAAGGCATCGAGCGATTCGCCGGCGGCGATGCGTTCCTTGAAGGCAGGCGTCTTCGCTTGCAGCTCGGCATCCGACAGCTTTTCGATGGCCGGCTCGAGCGCATTGATCTCGCGTACCGTTTTTTGGTATTGCTTGAGCAGCCGCTGGTTGCGGCTACCGAAAATCTGGGTCAGTAATGACATGCTTGAATTCTTGAAAAAACGCCGTTAAAAAAAGCTCGGCAGGTGACGACGAGGTAACAATCGCGTGACCGCACGGAGTTCGACTATGGCAAAAGACGATGATTTTATCATGCGTTCCCGACATGGTTGGGGTAATGCGCCATATAACAATAGCTTAATGACAAACAAATGGCAGAAAATGCGGACATTTTCCATACTGTAAGGCAATACGCTGCCCGCGCCCGCGCCGCACCCGCCGCCGCACTCGTCATGCGCGGGCGAGTGTGCTATGTTTCGGCCATGCGAACTCCCACTTATTCTCCGGCACCGCGCCGCGGCTACGGCTTTGCCCGCTCCGGTCCGGCCGTCACGGGCGCAACCGACTTTCTGCGTGGCAACGCGACGATGGCATCGCTGATGCCCACCGTCACGCGCCTGGCCGCCCTGCAAAAGGATTGCGCCAAGGCCTTGCCGGCCATGTTCGAGCATTGCGACATCCTGCAATTCGAAAGCGGCCAGCTGGTGCTGGCCACGCCGAATGCGGCGCTGGCGGCCAAGCTCAAGCAGCAATTGCCGAAACTGCAAGGGGAACTGGAAAGGAAAGGCTGGCAGATTTCAGGCATCAAGCTGAAAGTGCAAGTAATCAAGAGCATCGCGCCCATCGTGCATACGCGGGCGCTGGTCTTGCCGGAAAAAGCCATGGCGGCCCTGGAAGAGCTGAGCACGGCCCTGCCCGCATCGAAGCAGAACGAGCAGTTGATCGCGGCGCTGCGCAGTTTAGTGCGCCACCACCGCGAACCTAAAGATTAAGACTGTCCGACGACATGTTGACACCTCAGAAAACCGTAGCGAGCGGAAGGGAGAGGTGGCTAACAAGCGCAACCGTACGAAGTACGGGGGCGCCGAGCCGGTGAGCATCGCAGGCCGCCTATACCGACGCGCAGTAGGTTTAATGAGGTGTCGCTCAGATCAGGTCAGCGACCACTCGCGCTCCATTTGACGGAGATACGACTGCGGCGCCGCCTCGTTGGTGGCAAACGAGACGATTTCATACGCATCCGGCTGTTCCAGCAGCGCCAGCAGCAGCTGGTTGTTCAGCGCATGGCCCGACTTGTGCGCCGTGTAATACGCGAGCAAGGGGTGGCCCACCAGGTACAGGTCGCCGATGGCGTCGAGAATCTTGTGGCGCACGAACTCGTCGTCATAGCGCAAGCCGTCCGCGTTGAGGATGCGGTACTCGTCCATGACGATGGCGTTTTCCAGCGAACCGCCACGGGCCAGGCCCATGCCGCGCAAGCTTTCCACGTCCTGCATGAAGCCGAACGTGCGCGCGCGCGCCACGTCGTGCACATACGACACGTCGCCGAAGTCGACGGAGGCGCGCTGCATCGTGCCATCGACGGCCGGATGATTGAATTCGATGAAGAAGTCGAGCTTGAAACCGTCGTACGGCGACAAGCGCGCCCATTTCTCCGCGTCGCCCTTGCCGTGACGCACTTCCACGGGCTTGATGACCTTGATGAACTTTTTCGGCGCTTCCTGCTCTTCCACTCCCGCCTGCTGCAGCAGGTAGACGAAGGACGAGGCGGACCCGTCCATGATGGGAATTTCTTCCGCATTCACGTCGATGTACATATTGTCCACGCCCAGGCCGGCTGCCGCCGACATCAGGTGTTCCACGGTGGACACCCTGGCGCCATCCTTGATCAGCACGGAAGCCATGCGCGTATCGCCCACGGCCATGGCGCTGGCGGGAAACTCGACGATAGGGTCGAGGTCGATGCGGCGAAACACGATGCCCGTGTCGATCGCGGCAGGACGCAAGGTCAGCTCCACCTTGGTGCCAGAGTGCAAACCGACACCGATGGTGCGGACCAGTTGTTTGATAGTGCGTTGTTTTAACATCTGTCGATTATATCCAGTTGCGCGATTTTCGTTGCGACGCGGCATGGTCCACGCCATAAAAACCACAATGGGCCGTCAGGGATGTTCGTTTTCCGCATGCACGGCTTCGCGGCGCACCAGGTAAATGCCGCTGCCGATGATGATGGCCGCGCCGATCAGAGTGTAGTGGTCGGGCAAGGCGCGCCACAGCAGCCAGTCCAGGGCCATGCCCCAGGCCAGGGCCGAATATTCGAACGGCGCCACGCTGGACGCCTTGCCATGGCGAAACGCCTCCGTGATGGCCAATTGCCCCAGGAAGCCGCTGACGGACAGGCCCGCCAGCAGCCACCAGTCTTCGCCGCGGATGCTCACCCATTCGTGCGCCGACAGGGCCACGCCGCCGATGGCCATCATCACCATCAGCCAGAAGACCATGCTTTCGCTGGCGTCCGTGCGGCTGAGGATGCGGCCCGTGACGGCGGAAATGGCGTAACAGGCGGCAGAGCCCAGCACGGCCAGCCCCGCCAGCGAGAAAAATCCCGAACCGTCGGGGCGCAGCGCCACCAGCACACCCAAGAGGCCCACGGCGATGGCGCACCAGCGCGCCACGTCGACGCGTTCCTTCAGGATAAACACCGACAGGACCGTGATCAGCAAGGGCGCGACGAAGAACAGCGAATACGCCTCGGCCAGCGACATGCGCTTCAAGCCATAGGCGAACAGGGTAATCATCATCACGCCCAGCGCGCCGCGCAGCAGGTGCAGCGGCCAGCGCACCCGCAGCACGTTCCTGAAGGCGCCGCGGTACAGCAGGTACAGGCAGACCAGCGGCAACGACGACAGGGCGCGCAAGGCCGTCACCTGCATGGCGGGATAATGGGCGGACAGCAGCTTCATGGCCGTGTCCATCAGGGAAAACATGGCGACCGCGACCAGCATCACATAGATGCTGCGCAGGTTGGGATTGCGGGGTATCAGGACAGACTCCTGGCAAAAGAGCGGGACCGTCATCATGGCGACGGCCGGAGCCAGGACAGCATGGCCGGGAAAGACAGGGCCAGGCGGTCAGCCCGATTATAGCAAGCGCGGCCGTTTTATATTTTCAAAGGGGTAACTATACGGGCAGCAGCATCACCAGTTTCAAGTCGTGCTGGCGCGCCAGGTGCAGGGTCACCTGGTTGAACGCCAGCAAGCCTTGCTGCGGATGCTGGAAACGGCGCAAGCCCCCGTCGCGGCCCTGCACCTGCTGCGCATCCCAGCATAGCCGAAATGGCGCGCTGGCCCCGGCCAGCTCGGCGATCAGGCCGGCCAGCGGCATCTGGTCCGCGTGGCGGCCGATATCGGCGCGGAACTCCGCCACCAGCCGCTGCGCCCGCTCGGGCCAGCCGACGACCAGTTCGCGCGCGCCCGGTTCCAGGAACATGAAGCGCAGCTGGTTCGGCGCGGCCGCTTCCGCATGCAGCCATCCCGCGAACAGGGCGGCGGCGGCGTCATTCCACGCCACCGCATTCCATGCGCGGTCCAGGATATACGCGGGCGCGTCGATGGCGGCGACGATGGCGGCCAGCTCGGCGGCGGCAGGTCCCCCGCCCTCGCCCGTGCCATGGCTGGGGTCATGCTTGTCGGCCACTTCGAACAGATAGGCGCGCTCGGCCGGGCTCAGCTGCAGCACCTGGGCCAGGCGCGCCAGCATCTTGGCCGACGCGGACACGGGCCGCCCCTGCTCCAGCCACGTCAGCCAGGTGGGGCTGACATCGCACAGCTGTGCCAGCTCTTCGCGCCGCAAGCCGGGCGTGCGCCGGCGCCCGCCGCCGGGCAGGCCGGCCATGGCGGGAGTGAGGGCTTCGCGCCGGGCGCGGATGAATTCAGCGAGTTTGCTCGACATGACGGGGATGCATGGTAGTAGATATACCAGTATAAGTTATGGCCTTGTTACAGGATAATTTTATCCTTATTCTGCAGGAACTCACCCATCCACAGGAGAAAACCATGCAGCAGCACGATGTTGTCACCGAACAGTTTGGCAAGACGGCCAATGCCTACCTGAGCAGCGCGGTCCACGCGCAAGGCGTCGACCTGGTGCTGATGCAGGAATGCGCGCGCCGCCATGGCAAGCCGGCGGTACTGGACCTGGGCTGCGGCGCCGGCCACGCCAGCTTTGCCGTCGCCCCCGTGGCGCGCTCCGTCGTCGCCTACGACCTGGCCCAGCCGATGCTCGACGTGGTGGACCACGCCAGGGCGCAGCGGGGCTTGCACAACATCAGCACGCAGCAGGGCGACGTGGCCCGCCTGCCGTTTGCCGACGCCAGCTTCGACATGGTCGTCACGCGCTTTTCCGCGCACCACTGGAACGACGTGGCGGCCGCGCTGGCGGAAGCCTGGCGCGTGCTGCGTCCGAACGGCACCTTGCTGGTGGTCGACATCGTGGCGCCGAAAACGGCCCTGTACGACAGCACCTTGCAGGCGGTGGAAATGCTGCGCGACGCGTCCCACGTGCGCGACTACCGCACGTGCGAATGGGGCGCCAAGTTCGACAATGCGGGCTTTACGCACAGCCTGCGCAGCGTGTGGAAACTGCCCATGCAATTCGACGAGTGGGTGGCGCGCATGCGCACCCCGGGCGAACGGGTGGCGGCCATCCGCAACCTGTTCGACGGCGCGCCTGACGAAGCCCGGCGCTATTTCGCGCTGCAGGACGATTATTCGTTCAGCATCGACGCGGCCATGTTCGAGGCGACAAAACCGCAGGTGCAATAAAAATGGGGTCGGACCCTTTGGGCCCGACCCCAGATTTTGATTTGGGTCGGTAGCAAGCTTTAGCTGGGCATTAACCCGACATCAATTGCCGGGGTCAGACCCTCAGGGTCTGACCCCGACCATCAAGCCAACTGGCCCAGCAGCGTCTCGGCATTCGACACTTCAAACTTGCCGCCCTGCTCGATGTTCAATTGCGTCACGACGCCATTGTCGACCAGCATCGAGTAGCGCTGCGAGCGCGTGCCCATGCCGAACTTGCTGAAGTCGGCGTCCAGGCCCAGGGCCTTGCTGTAGGCGGCGTTGCCGTCAGCCATCATGCGCACCACGCCGGTGGCTTTCTGATCGCGGCCCCAGGCGCCCATCACGAACGCGTCGTTGACGGAGATGCACCAGATTTCATCGACGCCAGCAGCTTTCAGGTCGGCAGCGTGCTTGACGTAGCCTGGCACGTGCTGTGCGGAGCAGGTCGGGGTGTAGGCGCCCGGCAGGCCGAAGATGGCGATCTTCTTGCCCTTGACCAGGTCTTGCACGTTGAACGTGTTCGGGCCCAGTGCGCAGCCTTCGGTTTCGCTTTCGATGAATTCAGCCAGGGTGCCTTCTGGCAGGGTGTCGCCGATCTTGATGGTCATGTTGACTCCTTGTGTACTGTCGGTTGAAGACGCTGCCCGCCGCATGGAGCGGACAGCGCCCGTGATCTGGTTCTGCCGGCATGATGCCGACACTGCGCGATAGTATGCCTGACTTGCCGCATTTGTGCAGAAAATGGCCGGAAAGGCAAAGGCCGACATCAAGAAAAAGATAAAAAAACGGCGGCCCTCAGGCCGCCGTCGTCATTGCAAACATCAAATCACCTTTTCACATTGACGCGCATGAAACATGCTCAGGGCAAGGCGATGCAACCCCGCCATGGGCTTTTTCCACTGCGCTTAATCCGCCTGTTTGCGCAGGAAAGCGGGAATGTCGTACGTCTCCATACCGTTCTTCTCCATCGCGCGCACCTGCTCGGAAGCCGATTCGCGGCGCCATACTGCCGGCGCCTTCATGCCGTCGAAACCGGCTGCCGGCGTGGCCACGCCCACGGTGGTCGTCGCCGCCTGCGCGCCGCCCATCGCTGCCGATGGGGTCAGCGGGCTGTTGTGCGTACCGGTGCGCAGCACTTGCTGCGGTACCAGCTGGATGTTTTTCTTCGCACGGCCCAGGCCCGTGGCCACCACGGTGACGCGGATATCGTCACCCATGGCGTCGTCGTAGGCGATGCCTTGCGCGATCGACGCGTCCGGTGCGGCAAACGCGCGCACGGCAGCCATGACTTCCTTGATCTCCTTGCCTTTCAGGCCACGGCTGGCCGTGACGTTGACCAGCACACCGCGCGCGCCGGACAGGTCGATGCCATCGAGCAGCGGCGAAGCGACAGCCTGTTCGGCCGCGATGCGCGCGCGGTCGACGCCGGACGCCGTCGCCGTGCCCATCATGGCCTTGCCCTGTTCGCCCATGATGGTTTTCACGTCGTTGAAGTCGACGTTGATATGGCCAGGCACGTTGATGATCTCGGCAATGCCGGCCACCGCGTTGTTGAGCACATCATCGGCATGCTGCATCCATTCCAGCATGCTTTCGTCTTCGTAGATCTCTTCCAGTTTTTCATTCAGGATGATGATCAGCGAATCGACGTGCAGGGACAGCTGCTCCAGGCCTTCATCGGCGATGTCCATGCACTTCTGGCCTTCGTACGAGAATGGCTTGGAAACCACGGCCACCGTCAGCGCGCCCAGTTCCTTGGCCACTTCGGCCACGATAGGAGCGGCGCCCGTGCCCGTGCCGCCGCCCATGCCGGCAGCGATGAAGACCATGTGCGCGCCGCGCAGCGAATCGGCGATGCGCGTGCGCGATTCTTCGGCCAGCTGGCGGCCGACGGCAGGCTTCATGCCGGCACCCAGGCCCGTATCGCCGATCTGGATGATGTTGTGGGCCTTCGATGTCGACAGGGCTTGTGCGTCGGTGTTGGCGGCAATGAACTCCACACCCGACATGCCTTTGTTGATCATGTGTTGGACTGCATTGCCACCCGCACCGCCGACGCCGACGACCTTGATGACGGTACCTAAAGCTGTGTTATCGACCATATCGAACTCCATGATGTGCTCCTATCAGATGCGGTTTCCAAGCGCCAGGCCTCATATTGGTAGGAGAACTGGAGATTGAAAACTGCGGTTAAATATAAAATAAAGTTATGTGTGTGTACCTGCGATGCTGCCAAAAAACCTGTACTGCCGGGCGTAAATCAGGCCCTTAAAAATTCCCTAAAAACCATTCCTTCATGCGCTGCCAGACTGCCTTCACCGAGCCGTCCTGACGCGTCACGATGTGGCCGCGCAGGTATTGCTTCTTCGCTTCCAGCAGCAGGCCCAACACCGTGGCATAGCGCGGACTGCGCACCACGTCGGCCAGCTGGCCCCGATACTCGGGCGTGCCCAGGCGCGCCGGTTTCAGGAAAATGTCTTCCGCCATTTCCACCATGCCGGGCATGATGGAAGTGCCGCCCGTGAGCACGATGCCCGACGACAGCACGCCTTCGTAACCGGATTCGCGCACCACCTGGTGCACCATGGCGAACAGCTCCTCGACGCGCGGCTCGATCACTGCCGCTAGCGCCTGGCGCGACAGGTTGCGCGGGCCGCGGTCGCCCAGGCCCGGCACTTCCAGCGATTCGCCGGGATCGGCCAGGACCTGCTTGGCCACGCCATAGCGGATCTTGATTTCTTCCGCTTCCGCGGTCGGGGTACGCAAGGCCATGGCGATGTCGTTGGTGATCTGGTCGCCGGCGATGGGAATGACTGCCGTATGGCGGATCGCGCCATCGGAGAATACCGCCACATCGGTCGTGCCGCCGCCGATGTCGATCAGCACCACGCCCAGCTCCTTCTCGTCGGGCGTGAGCACCGCATCGGCGGACGCCATCGGCTGCAGGATCAGGTCCGACACTTCCAGGCCGCAGCGGCGCACGCACTTGACGATGTTCTGCACTGCCGACACGGCGCCGGTGACGATATGCACCTTCACCTCCAGGCGGATGCCGCTCATGCCGATCGGCTCGCGCACGTCTTCCTGGCTGTCGACGATGAACTCTTGCGGCACCGTGTGCAGCAATTGCTGATCGGTCGGAATGTTAACCGCTTTTGCCGTCTCGATGACGCGCGCCACGTCGGTCGCCGTCACCTCCTTGTCCTTGATGGCCACCATGCCGCTGGAATTGAAGCTGCGGATATGGCTGCCCGCAATGCCCGCGTAGACATTGCGGATCTTGCAGTCGGCCATCAGCTCGGCCTCTTCCAGCGCGCGCTGGATGGACTCCACCGTGGCCTCGATATTGACCACCACGCCTTTTTTCAGGCCCTTCGATTCGTGCTGGCCCAGCCCGATCACTTCGTGGCGCCCGTCGGACATCACTTCGGCTACCACCGCCACCACTTTCGAGGTGCCGATGTCGAGGCCGACGATCAGGTTTTTCGCGTCTTTTGTCATTTCTGTCGCCTAGTTTTTTGGGCTATTGTTAAATTGAGTATTAAGTTAAGTCGGTTTTTTAATCGGACTGCCATTTTTCTTCCTGATCGCTGCCGCTGGCCGTCCATCCTTGCCTTCGGCCGGTATCACCAGGCCTGCGGAGCTGAGCGCCAGGCCATTCTGGTAGCGCATATCGATCGTGTCGATATTCTCCAGCCGGCTCGCCAGCTGCGGGTAAATGCCCACCAGCCGGTCGACCCGCGCCTTCAGGGTCGTATGATTCTGCTCGCGTCCCAGCGCCACGCTCATGCCGTTGTTCAGTTTCACGGTCCACGCATAGCGGCTCGACAGAGACAGCGATTCCGGCACCATTTTCAGGGGCGCGAACCACTTTTCCAGCTGCACATACGTGGCCAGTACTTCCTTCTCGCTGCCGTCCGGGCCAGCGAAGGCGGGCAATTCATGGTCATCTTCGGCTTCGGCCACATTCGCAGTAAACACATCGCCCTTGACCGACAGCAGGCGTCCATCCTCGCCCCACGTGCCCAGCGCCTCGTGTTCTTCCAGCGCCACGATCAGCTGGTTCGGCCACTCGCGCCGCACGCTGGCGCGGCGCACCCAGGGCACGGATTCGAACACGCCGCGCACGCTTTCCAGGTTGGTCGTGAAGAAATTGCCCTTGATGCGGCCCAGGGTGCCGCTGCGCAGGGTCAGGTAATTCACGTGGCGCAGGCCCTTGTCGTCCGCGCTTTCCACCTTGATCGTGCGCAGGTCGAACATGGGACGCTGCGACACCCACCAGACGCCGGCGGCCACGCACACGACCAGGACCGCGGCCAGCAAGCCGTTGGCAGTCGTATTGAGGCTTTTAGCGTCATGCCACATATCAGCGTTTTCCCTTGTGCATTTTCAGGCTTGCGCCGGCGACGATTTCCAGGCACAGGTCTTCATAACTGGTGCCTTCCGCGCGCGCCGCCATCGGCACGAGCGAGTGGCCCGTCATGCCCGGCGAGGTATTCACTTCCAGCAAAAACAGCTTGCTGTCGGCCGCACGCATCAGCACGTCGACGCGTCCCCAGCCTTCGCAGTCCAGGGCGCGGTAGGCGGCAAGGGCGATGCGTTCCATCTCTGCGATGATCGCGCCATCGAGCTGCGGCGGGCAGAAATACTGCGTATCGTCCGTGAAGTACTTGTTCTGATAGTCGTAGTTGCCTTGCGGCGCGACGATTTCGATCGGCGGCAGCGCGCGCGCCGTGGCGCCCTTGCCCAGGATCGCGACGGTGAATTCGCGGCCCTTGATGAATTCCTCGGCCAGCACCGAATCATCGAGGCCGGCGGCGATGTCGTAGGCAGCCTGGAAGGCCGACGCTTCATTGACCGTCGTGATGCCGATGCTCGAGCCTTCATGCGGCGGCTTGACGATCAGCGGCAAGCCCAGTTCCGCGGCGACCTTGGCCAGGTCGGAGCTGTCGTCCAGCACCGCGTACTTGGGCGTCGGCAGCTGGTGCATCAGCCAGATCATCTTGGTGTAGACCTTGTCCATGCCAACCGAGCAGGCCATCACGCCGCTGCCCGTGTACGGAATGCCCAGCTGCTCCAGCGCGCCCTGCAGGCTGCCGTCTTCGCCGAAGCGGCCGTGCAGCGCGATGAAGACGCGGTCAAATTTCTCGGCAGCCAGTTCGGCCAGGCTGCGTTCGCCCGTATCGAAGCCATGCGCATCCACGCCATGGCTCTTCAATGCGGCCAGCACGCCGGCGCCGGACATCAGCGACACTTCGCGCTCGGCCGAGCGGCCGCCGAACAGGACGCCGACCTTGCCCAATTGTTTAACGTCGATAGCTGAAGCTTGGTTCACGTCAGGCCTTTACAGTGTGAGATTGATACGTTGTCAGTTGATTCGGGATGCCGCTGATCGAGCCTGCTCCCATGGTCAGCACGACGTCGCCGTCGCGCGCCACGCTCATGATGGTGTCGGCCATGTCCGTCATGGACTCGACGAAAATCGGTTCGATCTTGCCGCGCGCGCGCAGCGCATGCGCCAGTGCGCGGCCGTCGGCGGCGACGATAGGCGCTTCGCCTGCCGCATACACTTCGGACAGCAGCAGCACGTCGGGCGCGCCCAGCACCTTGACGAAATCCTCGAACAGGTCGCGCGTGCGGCTGTAGCGGTGCGGCTGGAACGCCAGCACCAGGCGGCGGCCAGGATAGGCGGCGCGCGCGGCAGCCAGCGTCACTTCCGTTTCCACCGGATGGTGGCCGAAATCATCGACCAGCGCAAAGGTGCCGCCGTTCGGCAGCGCCACTTCGCCGTAGCGCGTAAAGCGCCGGCCCACGCCGGAGAACTCGGCCAGGCCCTGCTGCGTGGCGCTGTCGGCGATGCCGATTTCGCGCGCGATGGCGATGGCCGAGCAGGCATTCTGCACATTGTGCATGCCGGGCTGGTTCAGCACCACGTCCAGGTCGGGATAGCCTTCCTGCAGCACGGTGAAATGCATTTCCAGGCCCACGGCGCGCGCGTTGACGGCGCGCACTTGCGCGTCTTCCGCGAAACCGTAGGTGGTGACGGGCTTGGTGACGGCCGGGATGATGGCGCGCACGTGCGGATCGTCGATGCACAGCATGGCGCGGCCATAGAACGGCAGGCGGTGCGTGAACTGCACGAAAGCCTGCTTGAGCTTTTCGAAATCGTGCTCGTAGGTGTCCATGTGATCGGCGTCGATGTTCGTGATCACTTCGATCATCGGCGTCAGGTTCAGGAACGAGGCGTCCGACTCATCGGCTTCGGCCACCAGGTAGTCGCCCGAACCCAGCTTGGCGTTCGCGCCGGCGCTGGTCAGACGGCCGCCGATGACGAAGGTGGGATCGAGGCCGCCCTGCGCCAGCACGGAAGCGACCAGGCTGGTCGTTGTCGTCTTGCCATGCGTGCCCGCGATCGCGATACCGCGTTTCAAGCGCATCAATTCACCGAGCATCACGGCGCGCGGCACCAGCGGAATCTTGCGCGCACGCGCAGCGGCCACTTCCGGATTGTCCTGCGGGACGGCGCCCGACGTCACCACCGCATCGGCGTCGCCGATATTTTCCGCCGCGTGACCGAGCATGACGGTCGCGCCCAGGCTCGCCAGGCGCTGCGTCGCCGCATTGCTGCCCAGGTCGGAGCCCGACACCTTGTAGCCCAGGTTGACCAGCACTTCGGCGATGCCGCTCATGCCGCTGCCGCCAATGCCGACAAAGTGGATATTGTTTACTTTATGCTTCACGGAGCTAACCTCATGCCAGTTTTTCCAATACGTGTGCGATCGCCTCATTGGCGTCGCGCTTGCCTGCTGCCAGTGCCGCTTGCGCCATCTGCCGGCAAGTGTCGCGGCTCAGCGACGCCAGCAGCGCGCTCAGCGACGCCGCACTCATTTCCGTCTGCGGCAAATGAATCGCCGCACCTTGTTTTGCCATCCATTGCGCGTTGTCGCGCTGGTGGCTGGTGGTCGACGCCACCAGCGGCACGAGCACGCTGGCCACGCCGGCCGCCGTCAATTCCGACAGGGTGATGGCGCCAGCGCGGCAGATCACCAGGTCGGCCTCGGTATACGCCCTGGCCATGTCGTCGATGAAGTCGACCACATTGGCCTGCACGCCCGCTTGCGCATACGCGGCATGCAGGGCGTCGATATTCTTCTTGCCCGACTGGTGCGTCACCAGCGGACGTTCGCCCACAGGCATCAGGGCCAGCGCGGCAGGCAGGCTGTCGTTCAGCGCTTTCGCGCCCAGGCTGCCGCCCACCACCAGGATGCGCAGCGGGCCGCTGCGGCCCGCGAAACGCGCGGCCGGCGGCGCCATGGCGAGGATTTCCGCGCGCACGGGATTGCCCGTGACGACGGCCTTGCCGGCCGCACTGCCGAAATCGGCGGGAAAACCGAAGCATACTTGCTGCGCCAGCGGCACCAGCGTCTTGTTCGACAACAGCAGCGCCGCGTCGGCATTCACCAGCACCAGCGGCACGCCCTTCAGGCGCGCCATCAGGCCGCCCGGCACGGTGACGTAGCCGCCCATGCCCATCACCACGTCCGGCTTGCGGCTGGCAATGAAACGGCGGATGGCAAAGAAGCTGGCCAGCATCCTGAAGCCACCCTTGACCGTGTGCGCCAGGCCCTTGCCGCGCATGCCCGAGAAGGCGATGGCATCCATGGGAATGCCGCTCTTCGGCACCAGGTCCTGCTCCATGCCGTGGGTCGTGCCCAGCCAGCTCACTTCCCAGCCGCGCGCGCGCATGGTCTGCGCAATCGCCAGGCCCGGGAAGATATGGCCGCCGGTGCCGGCCGCCATGATCATCAGTCTTTTCGTCGTTTTCAAGTTCGTCACGTTGTTCATAGCCGGCCTCCCCGCATCAGGATCCGGTTTTCGTAATCGATGCGCAGCAGGATCGCCAGGCCGATACAGTTAATCAGTACGCCCGTGCCGCCATAGCTCATCAAGGGCAAGGTCAGCCCCTTGGTCGGCAGCAGGCCCAGGTTCACGCCCATGTTGATGAAGGTCTGCACGCCGATCCAGATGGCGATGCCTTTCGCCGTCAGGCCGGCGAAAGTCTGGTCGATGGCGATCGCCTGGCGGCCGATGTCGAACGCGCGCTTGATAATCCAGTAAAACATGCCGATCACGATCAGCACGCCCACCAGGCCCAGTTCCTCGCCGATCACGGCCAGCAGAAAGTCCGTGTGCGCTTCGGGCAGGTAGTGCAGCTTTTCCACGCTGCCGCCCAGTCCCACGCCAAACAGTTCGCCGCGTCCGAAGGCGATCAGCGAGTGCGTCAGCTGGTAGGCCTTGTTCAACGCATTGTCTTCCTGCCACGGGTCGAGATACGCAAAAAACCGCTCGCGGCGGAATTTCGACAAGGCGATGATGGTGACGAAGATCGCCGTCAGCATGGCGCCGATGCCGCCGAACCAGATGGCGTTGACGCCGCCCAAAAACAGGATGCCCATGGCGATGCAGACGATCACGCCGAAAGCGCCCAGGTCGGGCTCCATCAGCAGCAGCAGGCCGACGAAGCTGACGGCCAGCGCCATCGGCATGAAGCCCTTGGTCAGCTTGTGCATGTATTCCTGCTTGCGCACCGTGTAGTCGGCCGCGTACAGCACCATCACCACCTTCATCAGCTCGGACGGCTGCGGACGCAGGCCCGGCAAGTTCAGCCAGCGGCGGCCGCCGTTGACCGACACGCCCAGGCCCGGGATCAGTACCATCACCAGCAGCACCAGGGTGCCGATGAACAGCCACGGCGCGATCTTTTGCCAGGTGGCGATGCGGATGCGGAATACCATGGCGGCGACGACGATCGACACGCCGATGAACAGCGCCTGGCGCACGACGAAATAATTGTTCGTGTAGGCGGCAAACTTGCGCGCATCGGACAGCGAAATCGACGCCGAATACACCATCACCATGCCCAGCAACATCAGCAGCAGGACGACCCACACCAGCGGCTTGTCGTAGTCCATCATCTTCGACTGCCGCGCGCGGCTATCCAGCGGCTTGGCAGCCGAGCCGGAACCAAAGCTGAAGGGCAGCTGGAAGGCCATCAGATATCCTGTCCGTTTTCCAGGGCGATGTCGCGCACGGCGTCGACAAACACCTGCGCGCGGTGCGCATAGTTCTTGAACATGTCCAGGCTGGCGCACGCGGGCGACAGCAGCACGGCATCGCCGGCCAGCGCCAGGCTGCTGGCGCGCTTGACCGCTTCCGGCAAGGTGGCGCAGTCGATGAGGTCCACGCCAGCCGGTTCCAGGGCCGCGCGCAGCGCCGGCGCGTCGCGGCCGATCAGCACCACGGCGCGCACGTAGCGCGACACGGGTTCGGCCAGCGGCGAGAAATCCTGCCCCTTGCCGTCGCCGCCGGCGATCAGCACCAGGCGCTGTTCCGCGCCGCCAAACGCCTTGCCCAGGCCGAACAGGGCCGCCACCGTGGCGCCCACATTCGTGCCCTTGCTGTCGTCGTAGTATTCGACGTCATTGACGGCCGTGATCAGTTCCACGCGGTGCGGCTCGCCCTGGTATTCGCGCAAGCCGTGCAGCAGCGGCGCGAACGGCAGGCCGATGGCGCGGCACAGGGCCAGCGCGGCCAGCGCATTCGCGGCATTGTGCTGGCCACGGATCTTCAGCGCGTCGGCCGGCATCAGTTTCTTTGCCATCGTCGGCACCGGTTCCGGCGCCGGATCGTTCTTCTTGCGCTTCTTCTCGATCACTTCTTCGCTGGGCACGGCTTGCGCCAGCCAGAAGATGCCGCGCTCGTTGACCAGGCCAAAGCTGTCGGCTTCCGCCGGTTCGCCCGTGCCGAAGGTGATGGTCTCCGCCAGCGGATCGGCCATGTGCATGACTAAGGCATCGTCGCGGTTCAATATGCGCACGGTCTCGGCGCCGAAGATGCGCGCCTTGTCGGCTGCGTAGGCGGCCATGTCGCCATGCCAGTCCAGGTGGTCCTGCGACAGGTTCAGCACCGTGGCCGCGTCGGCCTGCAGGCTGAACGTCGTGTGCAGCTGAAAGCTGGACAGTTCCAATATCCACGCCTGCGGCAGGCTGCTGGCCACGGCTTCGGCGGGTTCCGCCGCGTCGCCGCCGTCTTCCGCGGCGGCCGGCGCCGGTGCCGGAACAGGAACCGGCTCCGCATCGAGCACTTCGCGCAGCACGTCCAGCGCGGCAGGGCTGATATTGCCGGCCAGGCGCGTGGCCAGGCCGGCGCGTTCGCACAGCAGGCCGACCAGGCTGGTGACGGTCGTCTTGCCGTTGGTGCCCGTGATGGCGATGACCTTCGGCGCATAGCCGCGTTCCGTCTTGAGGAACGCCAGCGCCTGCGCGAACAGTTCGATCTCGCCCCACACGGGGATATTCTTTTCCTGCGCGGCCGGCGCAATGTGCGCCAGTTCGCGGCCCGGCGCCAGGCCGGGGCTGACGGCGACGAAATCGACGCCGTCGAGCAGTTCGGCCGTGAAGGCGCCGGCGATGAATTGCGCTTGCGGCACGGCGGCCTGCAGCGCGGCCAGGCGCTCCGGGGTTTCCCTTGTGTCGGCCACGCGCACGCAGGCGCCGCAGCGCGCCAGCCACAGGGCCATGGCCAGCCCCGATTCGCCGAGGCCCAGTACCAGTGCGGTTTTAGCGTCGTACATCATCATCGCAGCTTCAAGGTGGTCAGGCCGAGCAGCACCAGCATCATGGTGATGATCCAGAAACGCACGACAACCTGCGTCTCTTTCCAGCCTTTTTGTTCGAAATGGTGGTGCAGTGGCGCCATCAGGAAGACGCGGCGGCCCGCGCCATAGCGTTTCTTGGTGTATTTGAACCAGACGACCTGGATGATCACGGACAGCGTTTCGACGACGAAGATGCCGCCCATGATGAACAGGACGATTTCCTGGCGCACGATGACGGCGATGGTGCCCAGTGCGCCGCCCAGCGCCAGTGCGCCCACGTCGCCCATGAAGACCTTGGCGGGATGCGTGTTATACCAGAGGAAGGCCAGGCCGGAACCGGCCAGCGCGCCGCAGAAGATCACCAGTTCGCCGGCGCCCGGAATGTGCGGGATGAACAGGTAGCGCGCATACGTGGCATTGCCCGTCAGGTAGGCGAACAGGCCCAGGGCCGTGCCCACCATCACGGTCGGCATGATGGCCAGGCCATCGAGGCCGTCCGTGAAGTTGACGGCATTGCTGGTGCCGACGATGACGCAGTAGGTCAGCGCGATGAAGCCCCACACGCCCAGCGGATAGCTGATGGTCTTGAAGAACGGGACGATCAGGTCGGCCTTCGGCGGCAGGTCCATGGCGAAGCCGGACTGCACCCAGGCGTAGATCAGGTTCCACACGTGGCCCGCGTCCGGTTCCGACACGGAGACGGAAAACGCCAGGTAGAAGGCGGCAACGATGCCGATCAGCGACTGCCAGAAGTATTTTTCGCGCGAGCGCATGCCTTCCGGGTCCTGGTGCACCACCTTGCGGTAGTCGTCGGCCCAGCCGACGGCGCCAAAGCCCAGGGTGACGATCAGCACAGGCCAGATGAAGCGGTTCGACAGGTCGGCCCACAGCAGGGTGGAAATGCCGATGGCGATGAGGATCAGCACGCCGCCCATGGTGGGCGTGCCGTGTTTTTTCAGATGCGTCTGCGGGCCGTCCGTGCGCACGGCCTGGCCGACCTTCATGCGCGTGAGCATGCGGATCACGGCGGGACCGGCGCACAGGCCGATCAGGATGGCCGTCAACGTGGCGAAGACGGCGCGGAAAGTGATGAAGTTAAAGACCCGCAATGGGCCAATGTCGTCCTGGAAATAATGAGCGAGCCAGAGCAGCATGATTAGTGAGCTTCCTTGTTATTGTTGTTTGAACCAATCAAATGCTGCACGGCCCGTTCCATTTTCATGAAGCGGGAGCCCTTGATTAATACTGTTGCGTCCGAACGGCCGGACAAATGCGCATCGAGCGCCGCCAGCAAACCGTCGAACTGTTCGAAATACTCCACGACCGTGCCTGATTCCTGGCTGGCGGCAGCCTGCGCCGCATTCACCAGATGGCGCGCCAGGCCGCCCGTCGCCAGCACGTGTTCGATGCCTTTGGCGGCGGCGTAGGCGCCGATCTCTTCGTGGAACTGCTGTCCCTGCGTACCGACTTCGCCCATCTCGCCCAGCACCAGGATGCGCGGTGCCGCGGCCTGCGCCAGCACATCGATGGCCGCGCGCGCCGAATCCGGATTGGCGTTGTAGGTGTCGTCGATGATGGTGGCGCCGTTGGCGGCACGTTTTTTCTGCAGCCGGCCGTTCACGGGCGCGAACGCCTCCAGGCCCTGCTTGATATGTTCGATGGCGATGCCCGCGCCAACGGCGCATGCCGCCGCCGCCAGCGCATTGCGCACATTGTGCTCGCCGGCCGCCTGCAGGCCGACGAAGAACTGGCGCAAGCTGCCATCGGGCGCACGCACGCTGACGAACATGTCGCTGCCAAAATCCTCGGCCGCGCGGTGCGTGCAGCTGACGTCCGCCTCTTTCGACAAGCCGAACGTGATGACGGCGCGCGCGCCGGCCAGTTCGCGCCACAGGGACGTGAATTCGTCGCCGTGCGGGAAGACGGCCACGCCGTCGTCGCCCAGGGCAGCCAGTGCGGCGCCGTTCTCGCGCGCCACCGCTTCCACCGTATGCATGAATTCCTGGTGCTCGCGCTGCGCATTGTTGACCATCGCCAGGGTCGGCGCGGCAATCGCCGCCAGGCGGGCGATCTCGCCCGGATGGTTCATGCCCATCTCGATGACGGCCGCCTTGTGCTCTTCATTCAAGCGGAAAAGCGTCAAGGGCACGCCGATTTCATTATTCAGGTTGCCGCGCGTGGCCAGCCGTCCCTCGTCGCCAAAGGCTGCTGCCAGGATCGACGAAATCATCTCCTTGACGGTGGTCTTGCCATTGCTGCCGGTGACGCCGATGACGGGCAGGCTGAAACGGCGGCGCCAGTGATTGGCGATGCGGCCCAGCGCCGCCAGGGTATCGGCGACCACGATGGCGGGCACCTTGCTGCTGTCCCAGCCTTCGGGCAGGCGTTCGACCACCACGGCGGCGACGCCGCTGGCGGCCACCTGCTCCAGAAAATCGTGGGCGTCGAAACTCTCGCCGCGCAGTGCCACGAACAGCGAGCCGGCCGGCGCGCTGCGGCTGTCCGTGGATACGCCGGAAAAACTGGCGTCGCCCGTCTGCTGCGCGCCGTGCAGCGATGGCATCAGTTCCGTCAGGGTTGCGTGCATGAGGCGATCCATCAATTCGTCCTCATCATCGTCAGGCGCGCGGACAAGGCCAGCTGCGCATGGTCGGCATCGGAGAACGGCAGTTTCTTGCCCTTGATTTCCTGGTACGGCTCATGGCCCTTGCCCGCCAGCAGGATCACGTCCGGCTTGGCGGCGTGCTTGATGGCTGACAGGATCGCGGCGGCACGGTCTTCGATGGCCTGCGGCTGCGGGCCGTCGGCACGCATGCCGGCGACGATCTGCGCGATGATGGCGTGCGGATCTTCGCTGCGCGGATTGTCGCTGGTGACCAGCACGTGATCGGCCAGCTGCGCGATGGCGCCCATCTGCGGACGCTTGCCCGGATCGCGGTCGCCGCCGCAGCCAAACACGCACCACAGCTGGCCGCCCCGTTCCTGCGCCACCTGGCGCAAGGCGGACAGGGTTTTTTCCAGGGCGTCCGGCGTGTGCGCGTAGTCGATGACGACCATCGGCGCTTCCTGGCCGCCCACCTGCTGCATGCGGCCCGGGGCCGGCTGCAGCGATTCGATGCCGTCGATGGCGGCGCGCAGGCCGGTGCCGTGCGCCAGCAAGGCGCCCAGCACGGCCAGCGCATTGCTGATATTGAAGTGCCCCACCAGCTGCGTCTTGATCAGCGCCACGCCCAGCGCGCATTCCAGGTGGAAGTCGGTGCCGGCATTGCGGCTGCGGAACTGGCTGGCGCGCAGCATCAGCACGCCCGGCAAATCGGGCAAGGCCGCGGCATCCTGCAGGGTATAGCCGATGACCGGATACTCGCCTGCCAGCTTGCCGTCCACATGGCGGACCAGGCGCAAGCCCATGGGGTCGTCCAGGTTGATGACGGCCGTTTTCAGGCCGGGCCAGTCGAACAGTTTGACTTTGGCCGCCTCGTAGGCTGCCATGTCGCCATGGTAGTCGAGGTGGTCGCGCGTCAGATTGGTAAACATGGCGACATCGAAATGCATGCCGGCCGCGCGTTCCTGGTCCAGGCCGATCGACGACACTTCGATGGCAACGGCCTTGGCGCCGGCATCGCGCATGGCGGCCAGCTTGCGCGCCAGCAGCACCGCATCGGGCGTGGTGTAGCCGGTCACGTCGAATTCGATGGCGCCGCGCGGCTTGCACAGGCCCACGCCCAGGGTGCCGATGACGGACGACGTTTCGCCCAGGCGTGCCAGGGCCTGCGCCAGCCACAGCGCGCACGAGGTCTTGCCGTTCGTGCCCGTGACGCCGGCGCTGAACATGGCGCTGTCGGGCATGTCGTAAACAGCATGCGCCACGGGGCCAGCCAGGCGTTTCAGGTCGCCGACCAGCAGATGCGGCACATTCCATGCGGCGTTCCATTCAACGGCGTCATGCACGATGGCGGCGGCGCCCTGCTCGATGGCGGCGTCGATGAAATGGGTGGCGTTCGCATAGGCGAAAAACACGTCGCCGCGCTGCACGCGGCGCGAGTCGGACGTCAGCTGCCCGGACGGGGCAGCCGCTTTGATCCACAAACTGATGTCTTGTATGGTCATGAGTGACTTCACATGGCCTCCGGACCGGCATTGGCCGGGACCACGATTTCGGTAACGGAGGAATCGGGCGGTACGTTCATCGCGCGCAGCGCGTTGGTCGCAATCGCCGCGAAAGCGGGAGCGGCAACCTGGCCGCCATAGTGGGCAGGGCCGGTCGGTTCATCGATCATCACGGCAATGATGAAGCGCGGCGCCGACATCGGCACCATGCCCACGAACGAGCCGATATATTTGCGCGGCATCGCATAGCGGCCGTTTTCCACTTTGTACGCGGTACCCGTCTTGCCGCCCACGCGGTAGCCGGCGACCTGCGCGCGCTTGGCCGAGCCGTGCGCGCCGGAGACCACCAGTTCCAGCATGGCGCGCATTTCGGCGGCCGTCTTCGGCTTGATCACCTGCTGGCCCACGGGCAGTTCATTGACCTTCTGGAACGACAGGGGGATCGTGTCGCCATCGCGCGCGAACATCATGTAGGAGCGCGCCAGCTGGATCAGCGAGACGGAAATGCCGTTACCGTAGCTCATGGTCGCCTGTTCCACCGGGCGCCACGATTTATAGGGACGCACGCGGCCGGCCACGGCGCCGGGGAAGCCCCATTTCGGCTGCTGGCCGAAGCCCACCTTGGTAAACATTTCCCACATTTCCTGCGACGGCATGCCCAGCGCGATCTTCGAGGTGCCGATATTCGACGACATTTCGATGATTTCGGAGACATTGATCACGCCGTGCGGCTTGGTGTCGGTAATCGTGCGGTCGGCGATGGTGTAGCGGCCCGGCCCAGTGTCGATCAGGGTGCCCGGCTTGACCCGGCCCGTATCGAGCGCCAGCGACACCGTGATCGGCTTCAGGGTCGAACCGGGCTCGAACGTGTCGGTCATGACGCGGTTGCGCAGCTGCTGGCCCGTGAGCTTGCGGCGGTCGTTCGGGTCGTAGCTGGGGTAATTGGCCAGGGCCAGCACTTCGCCCGTGTGCACGTCGAGCACCACGGCGCCGCCGGCCTTCGCATTGAACTTTTCCACCGCTTCCTTCAGCTGCGTGAAGGCGATGTACTGGATCTTGCTGTCGACGGACAGGGTCAGGTCCTTGCCGTCGTGCGGTTCGTGGATGAAGCCGATGTCTTCAACGATGTGGCCCAGACGGTCCTTGATCACGCGGCGGCTGCCGGTGGTGCCGACCAGGGTTTTCTGCTGCGCCAGCTCCATGCTTTCCTGGCCCACGTCTTCCACGTTGGTAAAGCCCACCACGTGGGTCATCACTTCGCCCTGTGGATAAAAGCGCTTGTATTCCTTGCGTTCGTCGATGCCGTCGATGCCCAGCTTGGAGATCTTGTCGGCCACGTCCATCTCGACCTGGCGTTTCAGGTAAACGAAGCTGCGGTCCGAATCGAGCTTCTTGCGCAATTCGTTGACGTTCATTTCCAGCAGGCCGGCCAGCGCATTGATTTTCTCGGGCGACGCCTGCAGCACGTCGTCGGGAATCGCCCAGATGGCCTTCACGGGCACGGACGAAGCGAGCACCTGGCCGTTGCGGTCGGTGATCTTGCCGCGCGTGGCCGGCAGTTCCAGGGTACGCTCGTAGCGCGCCTTGCCCTGCTTCTGCAAAAACTGCGTCGACACGCCCTGCAGCCACAGGGCGCGCGCGCCCAGGCCGGCGAATGCGAAGAACAGCAGGAACAGCACGACGCGCGAACGCCAGACGGGCAGGCGCACCGCCAGTACGGGGTTCTTCGAGAATGGCACGCCTTTCGATGCCGCCACCCGGCCGTTGCTGTTACCGCCCAACTTCATTATTCGCCCTCCGTCAGGTATTGCGTCCGTGCCGCCGTCAATGGCGTCATGCTCAGGTCGCGCCGTGCAATCGCCTCGATGCGTTCATGCTTGCCCAGGGTGGACTGGTCCAGCTGCAGCTGCGCCCAGTCGATGTCGAGCTGGCGCGACAGCGCTTGCGCGCGTTCCAGGTCGATCAGCAGGTGGCGCGACTGGTACTGCGCGTTCACCAGCGACAGGCCGCAGCACACCAGCAGGGCCGACAGCACGACACACAGCTTGCCAGTCATCGGGCGCCGCCATGTGCAGGGGCGGCCAGCGGCAGGCGCTGCGCCACGCGCATCACGGCCGAACGCGAGCGGGGATTGCCCTCGATCTCGGCGTCGGACGGCTTCATCTTCGAAATCAGCTTCATTTCCGGCTGCGGCAAGTCCACCGCGCGGATCGGCAGGCGGCGGTCAGGCTGCTCCACGTTCGCCTTCGAGGCGAAGAAGCGCTTGACCATGCGGTCTTCCAGCGAATGAAAACTGATCACGGCCATGCGCGCGCCGGGCGCCAGGCAGGCATAGGCCTGGTTCAGACCGATCTCGAGATCCTCGAGCTCTTTGTTAATGAAAATGCGTATGGCCTGAAAGGTGCGGGTAGCGGGGTCCTTACCCTTCTCGCGGGTCTTGACGGCGCCTGCCACGATGCCGGCAAGCTGTCGTGTGCTTGAAATTGGCTGGACTGCCCGGCCAGCAACAATCGCCTTTGCAATCTGAAAAGCAAACCGTTCTTCCCCATAATCGCGTATCACTTTCTCTAAATTCTGCTCGGTTTCCACCGCCAGCCATTCGGCCGCGGAGATGCCGCGCGTGGTATCCATGCGCATGTCCAGCGGTCCGTCGTTGCGGAAGCTGAAACCGCGCGCCGCGTCGTCGACCTGCGGCGACGAGATGCCCAGATCGAGCAGGATGCCGTCCACTTGCTGCACGCCGCGCG
Source organism: Janthinobacterium sp. FT14W (assembly GCF_009208755.1). Classification (NCBI taxonomy): domain Bacteria; kingdom Pseudomonadati; phylum Pseudomonadota; class Betaproteobacteria; order Burkholderiales; family Oxalobacteraceae; genus Janthinobacterium; species Janthinobacterium sp. FT14W. The sequence continues at coordinate 49,996 of NZ_WFLL01000023.1, forward strand.
CGGCCAGGCTGGCCGTCATGGTGGCAAAGCTGTCATGGACGATTTCAAAGCGGGAGTCGCCGATCTGTTCGGCCGTGGCGATCGCCTGCAAGTCCTTGTCGAAGCCGATCAGGCGCGCATCGGCGGCCAGGCGCGACAGGATCAGACGGCTATGGCCGCCGCGGCCAAACGTGCCGTCGACGTAAACGCCATGCGCGCGGTCGCCCGTCAGGTCGAGCGCATCGACCGCTTCATCGAGCAGCACCGTGCGATGCTGAAATTCCGGCACCGTGAGTTGTGTCATTACGGAGCCTTAGAAAGAAAAATTGGAAAGTACATCGGGGGTGCCGGCATCGATCGCCTGCTGTTCTTTGTCGGCCAACTTGGCGGCATCCCATATTTCAAAGTGACTGCCCATGCCGATCATCATGACTTCGCGCGCCAGTCCCACGGCGTTACGCAATTCAGGCGAGATCAGCACGCGGCCGGCCGAGTCCAGCTCGACGTCCACGGCGTTGCCGAGGAAGATGCGCTGCCAGGCGCGCGCCGACATGGGCCAGGCGGCGATTTGCTGGCGGTGGCTTTCCCACACGGGACGGGGGAAAAACAGCAGGCAGCCATCGGGGTGTTTGGTCAGGGTCAAGCGGCCTTCGCATTGAATCGCCAGCGCGTCACGGTGCTTGGCAGGGATAGACATCCTGCCTTTGGCATCGAGATTGATTGCGGACGCGCCTTGAAACACGAAAGACCTTTTTTGAGCTTGGGTTGCGACGCTTGCGCATCATGATGAAAAGGGAAAATTTCCCACAAAAACACACTTTTTCACACAGTTGCCCACTTTAGAGGAAGCAAAGATAGTGGTCAAGCGGTTTCCGATTGGCAAAACAGGAATTTTATTAATGAAATTAAGGACTTAGCGCATATCGTTGAAGGAGTCTCAAATAAAAATATATCGATAAATTAGATACTTATGGAAGATAGTGAATGTGCTACCTCATCTGCACACATGTGTTTTCCTACCGTAAACATCGAAAAAAACGAAATCGAAAAATTGAATTTTTTACAGTTAGTTGACACATGACAATATTTTCGTCATCCGGACACAACAGTAATCATCGGCTGCAAAAGACTTGGTTTCAGGCAAAGAAAAATCCTCCGTGCCGCATACCACCCCTGTTTTCCGGGCCTGGCCTGCAGCGGAAAAACTATTTTTGCAATGCAGCAATTAATTAGAACGAAGAAACTTTAACCAATTGTTCACTTTAGTTGTATATACAACTTTATCTTGATTGCTATACTTTTAGAAACAAAAAAAGCCCCGTTGCGGGGGCTTTTGGGTGGCGCGCAGCGGGCAAACCGCTGCGGCCGGTATGCTCCCCGGCAAGCCAGGGAGCAGGAATTCAAGTGAAGCAGGCCGGTAGGCCGGATTTTGTTACGGCACCTTCCCTTGCAGGTTGGCGCTATGACAGTCATTCCTCTAGGCGCCAGATTACTCGGGCGCTCAAGCTTTCTACCCGCACGCTCCGCGAGCAGCATCATCGCGTGCCTATTTGAAATTGCACCAGGTGGAGGTTACCGCGTTTCACCGTAACTTAATACGCTCGTCTCTGTGGCCCTATTCCTCGCCTTATACCTTGCGGCTTTCGGCGGACGGCCGTTAACCGTCACCCCGCTCTATGGAGTCCGGACCTTCCTCCCGCCAGCGCATTGCTGCGCCGGCCAGCGACTGTCTGGCCTGCTTCACCCGCCATTGTACCGCGCCGCAGCATGTTTCTGCAAAAAGGCCTGCGCAGGCGCCGCGCGCCCGCGCCGCCGCCCCGGCCCGGGAGATTGTGTAATTCGGTGTCGCCATTTCAAAAGCCGGGCCAAATCGGCTCACATAGAATGGGGCAAGCTGCTTGCATGCAAGCGCATGCGTACCGCTTGCCCCACTTCTTTGCCACCCAACTAGAATATAAAGAGCCGAACATGACGCAACAATCCCGTACCGGCGGCCAGATCCTGGTCGATGCCCTGCAGATCCACGGTGTCGACACCGCTTTTGGCGTGCCTGGCGAAAGCTACCTGGACGTGCTCGACGCCCTGCACGATTCGGGCATCCGCTTCATCATCAACCGCCAGGAAGGCGGCGCCGCCTTCATGGCCGAAGCCTACGGCAAGCTGACGGGCAAGCCGGGCATCTGCTTCGTAACGCGGGGACCGGGCGCCACCAACGCCTCGATCGGCGTGCACACGGCCTACCAGGATTCCACGCCGATGATTCTGTTCATCGGCCAGGTGGGCAACGATTTCGTCGACCGCGAAGCGTTCCAGGAAATCGACTACCGCCGCATGTACGGCCAGATGGCCAAATGGGTGGCGCAGATCGACCGTGCCGAGCGCATTCCCGAATACCTGGCGCGCGCCTTCCAGGTGGCCACCAGCGGCCGACCCGGCCCCGTCGTGCTGGCCTTGCCGGAAGACATGCTCATTTCGCTGGCCACGGTGGCCGACACGCGCGCCTACCAGCCCGTGCAGGCGGCCCCATCGGATGCGCAGCTGCAGCAGCTGCGCGCCATGCTGGCCACCGCGAAGCGGCCGCTGGTCTTGCTGGGCGGCACCACCTGGACGCCGCAGGCGTGCGCCGACCTGCAACAGTTTGCCGAAACGAATCACTTGCCCGTCGCCTGCGCCTTCCGCTTCCAGGACTTGCTCGACAATGCCCACCCGAACTACATCGGCGATGTGGGCATCGGCATCAACCCGAAACTGGCCGCGCGCGTGAAAAATGCCGACCTCGTCATCGCCATCGGCCCCCGCCTGGGCGAAATGACGACGGGCGGCTACACCCTGTTCGACTCGCCCGTGCCGCGCCAGCGCCTCGTGCACATCCATACGGATGCCGAAGAGCTGGGCAGCGTTTACCAGGCAGAACTGATGATCAACAGCGGCATGCCGCAAGTGTGCGCCATGCTGGCCGCCATGGAACCCGTCGACGCGTCCGCCTGGCTGCATACGCCGGCCGAAGCGAAGGCCGAACTGGCTGCCTACCAGGAGCAGCCGCCCATCTTCCGGGATGGCCAGGCGCCGCTGGACCTGTGGCAAGTCACGCAGGAGATCATGGCGCAGGCGCCCGCGGACACCATCCTGACGAACGGCGCCGGCAATTACGCCTCGTGGGCGCACCGCTTCTACCGCTACGGCGGCATGCGCACGCAGCTGGCGCCCACCAACGGCGCCATGGGCTATGGCGTGCCGTCCGGCGTGGCGGCGAAGATCGTGCATCCGGAGCGCACCGTGATCACCTTTGCCGGCGATGGCGAATACATGATGAATGGCCAGGAACTGGCCACAGCAGTGCAATACCAGGCGGGCGTGGTCATCATCGTCTTCAATAACCAGATGTTCGGCACCATCCGCATGCACCAGGAGCGCGACTACCCGGGTCGCGTCTCGGGCACGACCCTGCACAACCCGGATTTTGCGGCGCTGGCGCAAGCATATGGCGCGCATGGCGAAGTGGTGAATACGACGGAAGAGTTCGCCCCTGCCCTGCAACGGGCGCTGGCGCACGCCAGAGCCAACAACTTGCCGGCCCTGATCGAGCTGCGCTACGACGGCAACCTGATCACGCCGAACGCCACCCTGGCCACCATCCGCGCCACGGCGGAAAAGGCGCAGGCGGCCAAGTAAGTCCGTTTCAGCACTACAAACAACAAGGCCCGGTCGATACCGGGCCTTTTTCATTGTCAGACAGTCAAAACGCTTACGCGACAGGCGCCTCGGCGCCGTCCTGCGCCGGCGCGGGCGGCGCGGGCGGGCATGGCGTGCAATGCTTCAGGGGACGGGCGAAATCGCGCACGCGGCTCAATTTCATGGGCATGCGCACATTGCCGCCGCAGTAATCGCCTTCCAGGGTCAGGGTCTGCCCATCCTTGGAAAACTTGCCGACGATGGTGCGCTCTTCGCTGTCGGCACCGGCGATGGTGAAGTCGAAGGCGCCCGTGGCCGCGTCCAGGTTGACGTCGTTGGCGACGATGGGCCAGCTCAGGGCGCCGGCCGTGAATTCATAGATGACGGAATCGGCCTCGGCAAAGCGGTGCAGGGTGACGCGCTGGCCGCCGATTTCACCGCTATCCTTTTGCAGGCACAGGTCCGAATAGACGGCCACGCCATAGCGCTCCAGTCCGGCCGGTTTCTTGCCCTTGGCCGCGGCAAAAGCGGCACCCGTGGCGCTGGCGAGCAACAAGGCGGCCAGCATGGCGGCCAGGCGCGGCGATGTGTATGGATACATGGCATTCCTTTACTGTAGTGACGGCAACATTATAACTGCGCCATCAATGCAAAAACGCGCCCCCAGGACTAGCCTGGAGACGCGTTTCCTTGCTTATCAGCATCCCCGAAGGGATGCTGGCAGCGGTACTAAGCTTCGCTTGCGCGAATATTAGAACGAGTGACGAACGCCAACGTTGAAGGCTTTATCGCCCGTACCAACATTGCTGTTGTTACCAACGGTGTAGCCAGCGTTGTTTTTGTTCTTGATTTTAGCGTACGAAGCGTAGGTGCTGGTGCGCTTCGACAGAGCGTACGAGTAGCCCAGTGCCCATTGATCAGCGTCAGCGTTGGCAGCGGTTTTGTCGTTCGTGCGGATGAACGAAGCCATTACGGTGCCAGCTGGGCCAACAGGTACGGTTGCGCCGACCAGGATGTTGTTGCTGTCGATGCTAGGAGCTGCCGATGCTTGGGTCAGGCTGTAAGCAAAGCGGTCTGCATTGTTGTGGTTTGCGCTGTTTGCGCCTTTGTTCACGCCGTATGCAACGTAAGCTTTAGCAACTGCGAAGTCGTAGTTAGCTGCAGCCAACCAGTTACGGCCGCTACCGGCTTCGGTCGTTGCGGTGTCGTTGCTGGTGTTGTTGTATGCCAGACGAGCATTCAAAGGACCATTGCTGTAACCAACCGACGCGCCGATTTTGCGGCCGATTTTGTTCGAGTCAGCGTTTTCGCCGAAGGTGTACGCTACGTCGCCGTCAAAACCGTTGAAGTTTGGCGAGGTGTACAGCACGGTGTTGCTGGTGCGGGTGTTCGATGGGAACAAGTTCTTGGCCGAACCAGCGTAGCCAGCTGCGAATGGGTCAGCAACTTTCGACAGGGTGTTGTACCAAGGGGTGTATTGACGACCCAGGGTCAGGGTACCGGTCGTTTTGCTGCTCAGACCAACGTAAGCTTGACGATTGAACAAGGTACCTGCAACGTCTTGTTGACCGTTGTCAACGCTGAAGCCCGATTCCAACAGGAACAGAGCCGACAGGCCGCTGCCCAGATCTTCGGTGCCTTTGAAGCCCAGACGGGAAGCCGAAGCAACGCCGCTGTCCAGTTTGTTAACGTTGCCGTTAACGCCGCCGCGCTCGCTGACGAAACCAGCGTCAACGGTACCGTAGATAACAACGCTCGATTGAGCTTGGGCTACGCCAGTGGCTGCTGCCAGAACTGCCAGGGTGATCAGAGTTTTTTTCATTGCAATTTCCTTTAATTTTTGAAGCAAAAAGTAATACAGCCTATGCATCTCGAGCTGCGCTCTAGCAGAGCGCTTTTTATGAGTGAGGGCAAGGTCTCCACCTGCCACATTGCTGTTCCGGTCAGGGGAACATTCATATCGGTATCGGCACGCTATTGCACCGATAAGCTTGAAGGCTGCATAACGACCGTCATTCGTGCGCCATTTCGGGTGCTCAAAGGGCACCGGAAGCGGCACTATAACGACCGTTTCACATTCCATCAAGTTCCAACATGTTACTTCCGGTACCAGGCCGGGGGCTTTTTCAGGCATCCCGACCATCGCCAACCGTACTACGCGACAGAGCCAGTGCCCCTTGCCAACCAATGCATTGGCCTGATTGACTATTCCATCATAGCGCATGGCTTGCTGGCACCCGTTGTATTAGTGCAACAGTATCAGGCGAGTGATTAAAACGTCAACATGCTTTACCCATCATTTGCCCTGCATCATTTACGCGACAAAGCGCGCAATTTGTCAGGCGATAATGGATAAACGGGACGAAGCATACACGGCATCGCCAATGTTTGCTGCCGGATGCCCAAAAACGGGAAATATCGCGCCCTGTTTTGGTGCGTTGCCGCATTATTCAGGGGCGTAGGCGCCATTTCGCACGTCGGCGCGGGCGGCCGGAAAATAGGCAGAATATCAACACAATTACTGACTTTTCAGTAATTTAAATTGCTCACATAGAAATGTTTTCCATGTTTTTCTGCACAAGAGTCCGCTACCGGCATGGAACGGATGAGGACGACTCTTGCTTGCAAATTGCGCATCAGTTGAAACAATTTCTTACAATGTTGCCTTCTCAATATTTCGACATATTTGTGTCAAAAAAACGACACATTGATCGAAATCAAGTTTTCCGCTGCCCGATTTCACACAATTTACTTTTTCTTTTTTCTATTTTTTGCTTAAAAGCATCAACAGACAGGCTTAACGCTGGCTGGCCCGCCGGAGCAGGCGCATGAAAGGGCCCAGCAATGGCAGTTTTTCATACAATTCTTCCGCGGCATCCCAATAATCGCGGTGCACGACCACCCGTCCCTGCCCATCGAAACGGATATGGCTTGCGCCGCGAATACATTGTTCGCCAGATACCAAGCGTTTCATGCGAAAGCGAAACTCCCACGTCAGGAACGCTTGCTCTCCCTGCACCAGGCTTTCCAGCACGACAAACCGCGGCGCATCGACTTGCACGAACATGTGCTCGAAGATGGCCAGGATAGCCGCATGCCCCACGACGTCGTTGAACGGGTCCTTGAAACGGGCGTCCGGCGCGTACAAGGCGTTCAGCTGCACCAGGCTTTCCAGGCTCAGCTCCTCGTAGAACGCCACCAGGCGCGCCAGCGCGCCCTCGCCCTTCCCCGCATCCTGCATGCTTGTAGTCATAGGCCCGTCACCTTGCGGATCAGCCAAAAGTACGCGCGGTACGGCAAGAGCCGCGCCAGGCGCAGGGTATTGGTAAAGCGTTTGGGAAAGTGGATGTGAAACTGGCCCCGCTCGATGCCGTCGAGCATGGCGGCGGCAGCGTCGCGCGCCGTCATCAGGGCCGGCATCTTGAAATCATTGCCCGCCGTCAAAGGCGTGGCGACAAAACCGGGATTGATTTGATACACATCAATGCCGCGCCCATGCAAATCCAAATACAGCGACTCCGTCAGATTGATCAGCGCCGCCTTGCTGGCACCGTACGCGAGCGCCTTGGGCAAGCCGCCATAGCCGGCCACGGAGGCAACGATGCCGATGCCGCCGCTACCTTGTTGCAACAACCACGGCAAGGCTTGCTCCAGGCAATTGAACACGCCGCCCACATTCAGGGCCAGCAAGCCCTGCGCCGCCTCGAGGTCAAAACTATCGGCGCGCATGGCCTGATAGCCGCCAGCCACCACCAGGATCAAATCGATATGCGACCATTGCTGCCGCAGCTCGCCGCACACGGCCCGCACTTGCAGGGGCTGGGTGATATCGAGCGGCAATGCCTGCGCCAGCGGCTGGCCCACGCACAGCTGCTCCAGGCTGGCCCGATGGCGGGCCGACAGGGCCACGCAGGCGCCCTGCTCCAGCAGCAAGGCGGCGCACGCGGCGCCGATGCCGCTGGAAGCGCCGATGATCCACACGCGCTTGCCCGCCCAGATGGCGATCTTGCGGTTCATGGGACGGCCCGCGGCTGTTGGCGGACGCGGCAGCATGTCATGAGGCGCATGCGCGATTCTCCAGGTGGTCACTATATATATGTTGCAAGGGCGCGCGCCACAGCAGCAGCGCCGCCAGCAGTTTCAAGGCGCAGGGCAGCAAGGCGTAGGCCGCCGCCAGGGCCGGCAAACCGCCACCCTGTCCCGGCACATAGCCGAGCCAGGCCAGCAGGGGCAAGGCGATGCCGGCCGCCAGCGCCAGACTCATCTGCACGCCCCAGTTCCACCAGCCGAAATACGCCGCTTCATGCCGCCCGGCATGGCCCGCCGCGCCGATCAGCCCCGCCAGCAAGGCTGGCGGCAAGGCCAGGTCGGCGCCCAGCGCCAGGCCCGACAGCAGGCAGATGCCGGCAAAACCCCAGGCGGCGCCCGTGCCAAGGCCGTACGCCCAGACAAACACGCTGGCCGCCAGCAGCATGGCGCCGCCCCAGGCGCGCGCCTCGCCAAAGCGGCGCGCCAGGGCCACCCACAAAGGCATGGAGGCGGCCGCCGCGCAAAAATATACGATCAGGAACGGCCCCGCGTAATGGTCCAGGCGCAGAAAATCGCCGGCAAAGAACAAAAACAGGGTGGCGGGGATGGCAGCGGCCACGCCATTGACGAGCAAGACGGCGAACAGCCAGCGAAACGCGCGCTGGCGAAATGGCAGCCGCCAGCCGCCGCGGGGTGCTGCCGCCGTGATGCCGGACACAGCCGGACGCGGCGCGCGCGCCAGCAGCAGCGCGCCCGCCGCCAGCAGGCAGACGGCAAAGGCCAGCGACAAGCCGTCATAGCCGAGCACGGAAGTCAGTCCCGCCGCCAGGATCACGCCCAGCAAGCCGCAGCCTTCGCGCACGGCCGCCACCCGCGCACGCTGCGCGCGCGCCTGGCTCAAGGCCGCGCCCCAGCTCTGGTGCGCGATGCCGGCCAGGCCATAGGCGGCGTAAACGAGCAGCAAGGCGGCCAGGAACCAGGCCAGGGTGGCCGCTGGCGGCATGGCAGGCGGATGGAACAGGGCGCCAAAACCCAGCAGCAGCAAGGGCAGCGAGGCGGCGATGAGCGCGGCATAGCTGCGCCCGCCGCGCGCCATCCAGGCGCCCAGGGCCGGGTCGATGAAGGCGGCCGCGATGCGGGCCGCCAGCAGCACGGCGCCGATCTGCGCCAGATCAAGGCTGCTGCGCTGCGCATAAAACGGCGCCACATATATATAGATGGGCAGCGCCAGCATGGCCAGCGGCAAGCCGAACAGGCCGTAGTGGAACAGGGCCGGCAAGCTCAAAGCGCTGGCCCCGGCATTCATGGCAGCGGCGCCGCATGCTGCAGCAGGGCGCCGCGCAGCTTCGGCGCCGTCGTATCTGGCGACAGCCAGATGGCGAAGAAGGCGCGCGCGAAGTCGCCGTCGCTCACGTCGGCCAGCACCTTGCCATCGAGGTAAAAGCGCACGCCGGGCGCGATGCCGGCACGGTAGGCCCCCGCGATGCGCTGGTCTTCCTTGACGTCAGGAAAGATGCGCTGCATGGTGGCCAGCCACGCCAGCCGCTGCTCCGGCGTGCCCGCGCCGATTTTCTGCATCTGTTCGTAGCTGGCTTCGGCGATCTTCCTGCCGTCGAGCGAACGCGCATAGCGCAATTCCAGCACGAATGGCGCCGTGGCCGACGCCGCGCCCTGGTATCCCTGCGCGCCCACCCACAGCTGGGCCCGGTAAATACGCATGCCGAACCAGGTATAGTCGCCCTCGCCCGCCAGCCGGGCTTCGGGCACGTCGGCCGCGACAAAGGCCGGCGGGGCGGCCTGGGCCGAGGCGCCCGACATGAAGAATGACAGACAGAACAAAACGAGCAGGCGGCGCATGATTACTCCTTGACCAAGGTAAATTGCATGACATCCGTATTGTGCGCCTGAAAAGCGGCCTCGCAATACGCGAGGTAAAACTCCCAGGTCAGCAGGAAACGGCCATCGAAACCCTGCTTTTCCAGCGCCACGCGCTGGGCCAGGAAGCTGGCGCGCCACTGGCGCAGGGTTTCCGCGTAATCGAGGCCAAAGCTGAAGGCATCCACCACGCGCAAGCCCTGCGCCTGGGCCGCGCGGCGAAACTCGGCGGGCGATGGCAGCATGCCGCCCGGAAAAATGTATTGCTGGATGAAGTCAGTGCTCTTGCTGTAGCGCTCGAACAAGGCGTCGGCGATGACGATGGTCTGGATGCAGGCGCGTCCGCCCTGCTTCAGGTTGCGCGCCACGCATGCGAAATAGCCGGGCCAGTAGCTTTGTCCCACGGCTTCGAACATCTCGATCGAGGCGATGGCGTCGTACTGGCCATGGCTGTCGCGGTAGTCGCGCAGTTGCAGGTCGGCCTGCGCCGCCAGGCCCGCGTCCTGCAGGCGCTGGCGCGCATACGCGAGCTGCTCGGTCGACAAGGTCAGGCCCGTCACGTGGGCGCCGTAGTCGCGCGCCGCCGCTTCCGCAAAACCACCCCAGCCGCAGCCGATTTCCAGCACGCGCTGGCCCCGCTGCGGCTGCAGCTGCAGCTGCTCCGCGATGCGCGCGTATTTCGCGCCCTGCGCCTGCTCCAGGCTGGCGCCCTCGGTGAACAGGGCGCTCGAATACGTCATCGACGGGTCCAGCCACAGCTGGTAAAAGGCGTTGCCGATGTCGTAATGGGCGTGGATATTCTTCTTGCTGCCGGCGCGCGAATTGCGATGCAGCAGATGGCGCACCTTATAGATCAGGTTGCCCCACCAGTTACCGTAGATCAGGGACTCGATGTGCGCGCGGTTGCGTATCATCAATTCTATCAGGCCCGGCAAATTGTCCGTGCGCCAGTCGCCCGCGATAAACGTTTCGGCAAAACCGATGTCGCCCGAGCGCAGGACAGCCGAACACAGGCGCCAGTTGTGCAAGTCCAGGGTGACGGGATGGCTGCCGTCGCCGTACAGCAGGATGCTGCCGTCCGGCGTGCGCAGGCGCAGGGCGCCGTATTGCAATTTTTCCAGCAGGCGCACGATCATGCGCCCGGAAGCGGGCAAGTCCAGGTGCGTATGATCGGGCATGTGGGCAGGACGTGCGCTGCTGCGCGCATGCATGCCGGTCGGCAGGGAATCAGAGCTCATCGGGACACCTTTTCTTGTGGGGGCAGCGGTTTGCTGAAAAACGGCACGCGGCGCAGCCACAGGCGCAAAGCCTGCCAATGGATGCGCGCCATCACGCCAAACGTCATCAGGGGATAGCGCAGCAAGGCCCAGGCCATGGCGCCATCGCGCAGCGGCTGCGCCGTGCCGGACAAGCTCGTCTGCAGCAGCGGACCGTCGAGGTCGTCGTAATCGACCCGGGCCAGGTGGCGTTCGCCCCCCTTGTCGTTGTTGCGCAGGAAACGGAAACGGTATTGGCCTTCCACCTTGCAAAACGGCGATACGTGGAAGATTTTCCTGGCGACCAGTTCGCTGCCATACGCGATGGCGCCGCCCTGTTCGAGCAAGTACAGATGGCGCTCGCCGAAGGTATTGCGCACATCGCACACCACGGCGCGCAGCGCGCCGTCCGGGCGGTGGCAAAACCAGAAGCTGACGGGATTGAACACATAGCCGAACAGGCGCGGCATGGTCTGCAGCCAGATTTCGCCGCCCGCGTCATCCACGCCGTGCTGGCGCAGGAGGCCGTCGATCCAGTCCAGCAGCGGCGCCGCGCCATCGCCATGGTCGCTGTCGCGGAAGGACAGCAGATTGACGCCGTTGCGCGAAATCAAGCGGGCGGGAAAATCCTGCGCGCCCATGCTGCGCAGGGGCAGGCGCAGATAGAACATGCCGTAACTGAACGCATGCGCGCGCGGACGCAGCCGCGCGTGGCGCACCCGTCCCAGGCACAGCTGGGGCTGGGCCGGCACGGGCAGTGAAGGATCACGCGGCATGGCCGAGCTCCGCCGACGCCAGGCCCAGCAGGCTTTGCGCCACGCCCAGGCCCGACTTCAAGCCGTCCTCATGGAAGCCGTAGCCCGTCCAGGCGCCCGCGAACCACGTGTGCTGCGCGCCCTGGAAGCCGGCCAGGCGCGCCTGGGCCGCAATGGCCGCGCCATCGAACACGGGGTGGGCATAGCAAAACGCGTCGATGATGCTCGCCGGATCGGGCTCGTCCAGGGGATTGAGCGAGACGATGACGGGCGTCGCAAAGGGCAAGGGCTGCAGCTGGTTCAGCAAATAATGCACGCATACCTGCGGCGCGGCGCCTTCCTCCACGGCCGGCCTGCCCTGGTAGTTCCAGGCCGACCAGGCCTTGCGGCGCCGCGGCAGGCAGCTGGCATCCGTGTGCAGCACGGCCCGGTTCGGCTGGTAGCGCACGGCTTCGAGCACGGAGCGCTCGTCGTCACGGATATCGCCCAGCAGGGCCAGCGACTGGTCGCTGTGGCAAGCGAGCACCACGTGATCGGCATGTTCGACGCCGGCGGCCGTGTGCAGCTCGACCATGCGCGCGCCACCGTGCGGCTGGCGGCGCACGGCCAGCACGGGGCAAGCCAGGCGCTGCTGCGCAATGCCCGCCAGCAGTTTTTCCACGTACACGCGCGAGCCGCCGCGCACCGTGCGCCATTGCGGCCGGTCATTCACTTGCAGCAAGCCATGGTTGTGGCAGAAACGGATGAAGGTCGCCAGGGGAAAGGCCAGCATCTGGCGCGCCGGACAGGACCAGATGCAGGCAGCCATCGGCAACAGATACCAGTGACGGAATTCCTCGCCATAGCCGTGCAGGTCGAGGAATTGCCCCAGCGACAGGGCCGGCGCCGGCGAGGCGGCCGTGGCCAGCGCGCTGGCCTGGCGGTTGAAGCGCACGATGTCGCGCAGCATGCGCAAGAAAGCGGGGCGCAGCAGATTGCTGCGCTGGGCGAACACGGTGTCCAGGCTGGCGCCCGCCCATTCCAGCACGCGGGCACCGGGCGCGGCGCCCAGCGGCATCTTCACGGAAAACGACATATCGCTGTCGGCCGCCTCGACACCCAGTTCCTGGAACAGTTGCACCAGGTTCGGATACGTGGCGTGGTTAAACACGAGAAAGCCCGTGTCGACCCCATGCGTGACGCCATCGCGCGTGACATCGACCGTATGGCTGTGCCCGCCAAAATACGCACCCGCCTCATACAAGGTCACATCCTGGCCCGCCTGCGCCAGCCGATAGGCACACGACAACCCTGCAATTCCCGCACCGACGACGGCGATTTTCATGAGCGCACCTGTGTTATGTTTGTCCTGGACAGACTCATCGATAGTCAGTCAAATATTGATCTGTGTCAATGAGGCTGCGCATCCGTTCAAAACTTATACGCAGACAATTTCCAATCGGATTCAGCTATTTGGTACGGGGCGGTGGAAGGCGTAAAATGCCAGATATGATCTTTCGGCACGCGTGTACGTCCCCTGGTATGGATACTGACCTGCAACTCTCTCCTGCCTTCAGCATCAGCGATGTCGAGCGCGACACCGGGCTGGCCAAGGAAACCTTGCGTGTCTGGGAGCGCCGCTACGCGTTTCCCCAGCCCCAGCGCGATGCGTTTGGCGAACGCAGCTACCCCGCCGAGCAAGTGCAAAAATTGCGCATGGTCAAGCGCCTGCTGGACCTCGGATTTCGTCCGGGCAAAATCATGCAGCACAGCACCCTGCAACTGCAGCAGCTGGCCAGCGCGGGCGCCACGCCGCCACCGGCGCCGGCGCCGCAACTCGAACACTACCTGGCCCTGTGCCGCGGGCACCAGATGGCGGAACTGGGCAATGCCCTGCGCCAGGCGCTGGCCGTGCTGGGCTTGAAGGCGTTCACCATCGACGTCATCGCCCCCCTCACCGCCATGGTGGGCGAAGCGTGGGCCTGCGGCGACCTGGCCGTGTACGAAGAGCATCTATATAGCGAAACCTTGCAGACGGTGATGCGCCACGCCATTTTTTCCCTGCCACAAGCCAGCAGCCCGTCCACCCGCACGCCGCGCATCGTGCTCAGCACCTTGCCGCAGGAACGCCATGGCCTGGGCCTGCTGATGGCCGAAGCGCTGTGTACGGCGGCGGGCGCCCACTGCATGTCGCTGGGGGTGGAAACGCCGCTGACCGACATCGTCGCGGCCGCCCGCGCGCAGCGGGCCGACATCGTGGCCCTGTCGTTTTCCAGCGCCAGCAAGCGGCGGCAGACGCGCGACAGCCTGCAGCAGCTGCACGCGAGCTTGCAGCCAGGCATGGAATTGTGGGCGGGCGGACGCAGTCCCGCCTTGTCCAGGCAGCCGCCGCCCTTCCTGCATGTGCTGGACTTGCGGCAAGTCGAGGAAAGCATCGCCGACTGGCGCCGCCGCCATCAGGCGCAGGCGCTGCAAACCCACTGAACCGGCTGGAAAGCGCGGCAATTGCGGCGATCTTCGTGGATAGCGGCGCAATGTTGCCAATCGAACAGTAAAGCATGAAGGGCCGGGCGCGCTCTGGTAGAATAGCCAGTAACAACAGTGTCCGGCGCCGCCGGGCCTTAGGTCAGCACCCGCCACCACACATCCATGTTTAGTTTCTTCAAGAAAAAACCCATCACTCCCGAGGCTACGCCAGCCGAGCCCCCCGTTCTTCCTGCCGCCACGCCGCCTGCCGTGCCGGCAGCTGCTCCCGCCGCTGCGCCGCTGAGCGGTGCGCCGGCCGAGCTCGTGCCCGTGATCGTGGCCGCCGAACCCGAGAAAAAATCGTGGATGACGCGCCTGAAGGCGGGCCTGTCGAAGACCTCGAATACCCTGTCCGTGCTGTTCGTCGGCGCAAAGATCGACGACGCCCTGTACGAAGAGCTGGAAGCGGCGCTGCTGATGTCCGACGCGGGCATCGACGCCACGGAATTCCTGCTCACGGAATTGAAGAAAAAGGTCAAGGAAGACAAGCTGCTCGACGCGGCCGCCGTCAAGGCGGCGCTGAAAGTGCTGCTGATCGAGCTGCTCTTGCCGCTGGAAAAACGCTTCGAGCTGGGCCGCCACAAGCCGCTGGTGATGATGATTTCCGGCGTGAATGGCGCCGGCAAGACCACCACCATCGGCAAGCTGGCCAAGCACATGCAGTCGAACAACCAGTCCGTGCTGCTGGCCGCGGGCGACACCTTCCGCGCCGCCGCGCGCGAGCAGCTGATGGTCTGGGGCGAGCGCAACAACGTCACCGTGATTTCGCAGGAATCGGGCGATCCGGCCGCCGTGGCCTACGACTCCGTGCAATCGGCCAAGGCGCGCGGCATCGACGTGGTCATGGTCGACACGGCGGGCCGCTTGCCGACGCAGTTGCATCTGATGGAAGAATTGAAGAAAATCAAGCGCGTGATCGGCAAGGGCATGGATGGCGCGCCGCATGAAACCCTGCTCGTCATCGACGGCAATACGGGCCAGAACGCCCTCACGCAAGTGAAAGCCTTCGATGATGCCCTGCAGTTGAGCGGCCTGGTGATCACCAAGCTGGACGGTACCGCCAAGGGCGGCGTGCTGGCGGCGATCGCCCGCGTGCGCCCCGTCCCCGTGTATTTCATCGGCATCGGTGAGAAAATTGAAGACTTGCAGCCTTTCGTGGCTGCCGAATTTGTCGAAGCGCTGCTCGGATAAGCCTATACATGATTGAATTTCAGCACGTCTCCAAGCAATACTCCCCCGACGCCGTGGCGCTCAGCGACATTTCGCTCAGTATTGCCAAGGGCGAGCTGGTCTTCCTGGCCGGCCCCTCGGGCGCCGGCAAGTCCACCCTGCTGAAAATGATCGCCGCCATGGAACGCCCCACGTCGGGCAAGCTGATCGTCAATGGCCAGGACATGGCAAAGATCAAGCCGGCCGGCGTGCCCTTCCTGCGCCGCAACATGGGCCTGATCTTCCAGCAGCAGAAATTGCTCAACGACCGCTCCATCCTGGCCAATGTCATGCTGCCGCTGCTCGTCGTGGGCGCCCACAAGGCGGCCGCCGAACAGCGCGCGCGCGCCGCGCTCGACAAGGTGGGCTTGCTGGACCGCGCCATGGCGCGTCCCCTGTCGCTGTCGGGCGGCGAGCAGCAGCGCGTGTCGATCGCGCGCGCCATCGTCAACCGGCCGCAGATCATCCTGGCCGACGAACCGACGGCCAACCTGGACCGCGCCAGCGCCAACAAGGTGCTCGACGCCCTGAAGGCGTTCCACTCGGTGGGCGTGACCTGCCTCATTTCCAGCCATGACGAACAGATGCTCGACGCCGCCGCCCGCGTGATCCACCTGAAAAACGGCCAGCTGGTGGCCATCGACAAGGCCACGCAGGCGCCCGTGTTTGCGCCGCCCGATCCCGATTTCGCCCCCGGCCTGGATGACGGCGAAGGAGAACAGGCATGAGAGGCTGGTTCCGTCAACACCGCTTCGCGCTGGGCTCGGCGCTGATTCATCTGCGCAAGTCGCCGGGCGGCTTCCTATTGAACGTGCTCGTCGTCGCCATCGCCCTGTCGCTGCCGTTCGCCGGCTTGACCATGCTCGACAATGTGCGTCCCATGTCGGAACAGATGTCCGTCGACCCGGAAATCAGCGTTTTCCTGAAGATCGACACGCCGCGCGAGCAAGCCGTAGGCCTGGCCGGCGCCATGCGCAAGATCGTCGGCGAGCAGAAGGCGAAGATCGTCTTCATCCCGCGCGAGCAGGCGCTGGACTCGCTGAAAAACAAGAATGGCCTGGCCGACGTGCTCAGCACCCTGGGCGACAATCCCCTGCCCGACAGCTATGTGCTGAAACTCGACGCCTTCAGCAGCGCCAGCGAGGCGCAGGACGTCGATGCGGTGGCGGAACAGTTGCGCCACTTGCCCGGCGTGGAATCGGCGCAAGTCGATTCGGCCTGGGTCAAGCGCCTGGCCGCCCTGCTGGGCGTGCTGCGCCTGGTGCTGCTGCTGCTGGCCATTACCCTGGGCGTGGCCGTGATCGCCGTGGTCTTCAACACCATCCGCCTGCAGGTGATGCAGCAGCGCGATGAAATCAGCATCTCGAAATTGATCGGCGCCACCGACACCTTCATCCACCGCCCCTTCTATTACACGGGCGCCCTGCTGGGCCTGTGCGCGGGCGCGCTGGCCCTGGGCGCCGTGGCGCTGGCCTTGCAGCCGCTCAATACGGCAATTGCCGAGTTTGCCCGTTTGTACGCATCCGAATTCCAGCTGGTGCCGCTGGCGCCGCTGCCGATGGCCGGCTTGCTGGCCGTCAGCGCCGGCCTGGGCCTGATCGGCGCCTTCCTCTGCGTGCAGCGCCACCTGGCGCGCCTGAACTGACCTTCCCTCCCATGGCGGCGCCCCCGGCGCCGCCATGCGCCCCATCCCCTTGTTTTTTTGCTATTCACCCCCTACTGTGGTGATATTGATATTTAGCAAGTATTCTTAAGGTTCGCTTCAGCTTGCGGCCGTAGACTAGCCATGTTGTCGTGAAGCGCCGTGCAGCCCTGGCGGGCACGGCCCGGCAGGTACACGCGGCAGTGCCCATGCACCCTGGCGGCGCGTTTTAGATAAAGTATTAATTAATAAATCGCCATAGTATTTAGGCTATCAGGACGATTAAATGTGCTGATTGGCACTCTCAAGCAGAGAGTGCTAATATAGGGACATACCAGCAGCAGAACCGCCATGGACGCCAGATGTAGATGGTGCCGCGATCTGCGAAGTGCAAGACCGAATACGCAAAAACGAAGATACAAGCTGCCATGTCGTGTGACATGGCCAACTGGAACAAAGCAAGACTACGAGGGAGAAAACATGACTATGATGTCCGCAACGTCCGCATTGGTTCCGACCAAAAGTAATGCGCTGGGCCTCGGGTTCACCGGTAATCTGGGCAATATCGACGCCTATATCTCGGCCGTGAACCGTCTGCCCATGTTGACCCATGACGAAGAAATTTCGCTGGCGAAACGCCTGCGTGAAAAAAATGACCTGGCCGCCGCGCAAGAGCTGGTGCTGTCGCACCTGCGCCTGGTGGTCTCGATTGCCCGCGGCTACCTGGGCTATGGCTTGCCGCACGCCGACCTGATTCAGGAAGGCAATATCGGCTTGATGAAAGCCGTGAAACGTTTCGATCCGGACCAGGGCGTGCGCCTGGTGTCGTACGCCATGCACTGGGTGAAAGCCGAGATGCATGAGTACATCCTGAAAAACTGGCGCCTGGTCAAGGTGGCAACGACGAAGGCACAGCGCAAGCTGTTCTTCAACCTGCGCAGCCACAAGACGGGCCTGGACGCGATGACGCCGAAGCAGATCGATGCGCTGGCCAAGCTGCTCGACGTGAAGCGCGAAGAAGTGATTGAAATGGAAACCCGCCTGAGCGGCCGCGACATCGCGCTGGAATCGCCGACCGACGATGAAGACGACAAGTTTTCGCCGATCGCCTACCTGTCGTCGGAGCAAAGCGAGCCGACCAAGGTGCTGGAAGCGGAACAAGTGACGCGCCTGCAATCGGAAGGCCTGGAAACGGCACTGTCCAAGCTGGACGCCCGTTCGCGCCGCATCATCGAAGCGCGCTGGCTGGCCAACGACGACGGTTCCGGCGCCACCCTGCACGCACTGGCTGAAGAGTTCGGCGTATCGGCCGAGCGCATCCGCCAGATCGAAGTGGCGGCGCTGAAAAAAATGAAGGGCGCGCTGGCGGCCTACGTGTAATCGCAAGCAATGCCGCAATGTAAAAGGCGCCGCAAGGCGCCTTTTAGTTTTAAACCTTGATGTTTATCAACAGATAAACATTGTCAGCCGTTACGCTGCAGCCAAGCCCTTGGTGATCAGCTCGGCGACGACTTCATTCAGATCCGCGCCGCGCTCCTTGGCCAGGGTCTGCAATTGCAAGACCAGATCGCTGTTCAGCTTGACGGCGAATGGCACCAGGCCCAGAGCCTGATCGCGCTTGCGCTGCTCGCGGCGGTCGACGACCACCGCTTCCTTACCGAATGCACCGGCGCCGGGAACATTCATCTTTCCCATCAGTTTCTTGGCATCGCTTTTGGCCAGGTCGGTTTTTTTCATGGTTGTTTCCTGATTTTCAAAACAGCCATTCTACGCAGTAATCGGCGCGCCGCGTGGCCGGCGCGTCAATTCCTCCGCAGCACGCCAACGGCGCGCCGGAAAAATATCATTTTGTTACTATCATTTTCATCTTGCGCGTGGATGCCACGCCGAAGACGCTCTCTCTGAAAGGAAAAGCATGCCTTACCTGACCCGATCTTGCCGTAGCCTCTTACTTCCCCTGTTCCTTGCCTGCCTGGCCGTGCTGGCCGGCTGCGGCGCGGCCGGCAGCGCCGGCGACGCGGAAAACACGCCGCGCAGCGTCACCCACGTGCTCTCGCCGGGCGAACAGGTGGCCATCACGGCCACCGATACGCTGAAACTGGAGCGCGTCAACGACAGCCGCTGCCGCAAGGGCGCCGTGTGCGTGTGGAAAGGCTACGTCAGCTACAGTTTCAGCTTGCTCAACAGCGCTGGCGCCACGGACATCGTCCTGTCCGACTCCATGCCCGGCGCGGCCAGTTCCGTCACCGTCAAGCACCTGACGTTCACCCTGCTCGACGTCGACCCGGCCACGCCGCCCGCCCTGAACGCGGCCGAGCCCACCTACCGGGTCAAGGTCAAGATCACGCAGGGCGCGCTGCCCCGCTAAGCATCGTGGCGCCGCTGGCTGTCGGCGGGCGCCTGTTGCCGGTCCAGCATGCCGTAATCGCGCACCACGGCGGCGATGCGCAGCCGGTAGTCGTCAAACACGCCGTGCCGGCCCGCCGACTGGGCCGCGCGGTGCGCTTCCAGCTGCCGCCACTGCGCCAGCGCCGCCTCGTCGCGGAAAAACGATAGCGACAGCAATTTGCCCGGCTCGCTCAGGCTGCTGAAACGCTCGATGGAAATGAAACCATCGACCTCGTCGAGCAAAGGCCGCAGCGCGGCGGCCAGATCCAGATACTGCTGGCGCCCTGCGGCGCTGGGCCAGACTTCGAATATCACGGCAATCATGTCATTTCTCCTGGGCTAAATACGGGGATGCGCGCGTTCAGCGACGGCAGATAACGCCATGCCAGCGGCATACTGGCCAGCCCGTCGGCCCACGCCTGCAGGCAGGCCGCGGCGATGGTCTGCGCGATGGACTGCCCCGGACAAACGTGGCGGCCATGGCCAAAGCCAGGCAGCGCCAGCCCGGGCCGTTGCAGCAGGAAACGGCCCGGCTCGGCATACGCGCCGGCATCGTGGCAAGCGCTGGCCAGCACCACCACGATCATCTGTCCCTGCGGTATGAGCACGCCATTAAAATCCGCATCCTGCGCCGTGTAGCGGCGCGTGTTGTGGATGGCCGGATCGTGCCGGCTCGCTTCGCGCAGCATGGCCGGCCATGGGCGGGGCGCAGCACCCAGCTGCGGCAGTAACTGCGGCTGCGCGCGCAAGGCCACGATGGCATTGCCCAGCAAGCCGGCCGTGGCCTCGCAAGTCTGCGACAGCAAACCCGCCAGGTTGGCCAGCACGGCGCCCGACGCATGCCAGCCTGCCTGCCGCGCGCCGGACACGACATCGTCGAGCAAGCTGCCGGGAAGCGCCGTCCCTTCGCGCAGCAGAGCGGTAAAACCTTGCAGCAAGGCGTCGGCCGCCATTTGCGCGCCGGCCAGCTGCGCGCCATTGCTCAGCGGCGACAGGCAGGCGACAAAATCACGCGTCCAGGCAGCCAGCGCCGGCCATTGCGCCGGCGCAAAGCCCAGCAAGTCCGCCATGACGTACAAGGGCAGCTCGAACAACGCAGCATTGAGCTGGACGGCGCTGCCGGGAACGCGGTCGCCGGCCAGCTGCGCCACCCGCCCCTGCAGGCGCGCCAGCACCTGTTTCGGCACGGCATGCCGCTCGCCATCGTTCATGCGCACCAGTTCGGCAAAGATCGCGCCGCACGGCGTACCTGCCAGGTTGGGCGGCACGGCCTGCCCGGGCGGGCGCACGCGGCAGGCGGGATGCTCGAGCACGGCCCGCACGCCGGCTGCCCCCGTCGCCAGCCAGCAGCCGAGCGCGGCATCGAAGCGCAGCGGCGGACCGTCCGCCAGGCGGCGATAGTAGTCGTAGGGCGCCGCGTGGGTGACGGCGGCAATCGGGTGAAGCGGATCGGTGAGCGGCATGCGCATTCCATTGCAGTAAGGTGGGGACACGAGTATGCTGTTCCTTCCACCACAACACTTCGCTGACGGACGAATCATGGATGACAGCATCGTTCCCCGCACGGCCGACGGGCGCCTGGCGCAGCTGGCCGGCGCCATCGCCGAACCGGCCCGCGCGCGCATGCTGTGCAGCCTGCTCGACGGCCATGCGCGCACGGCCACGGAACTGGCGGCGCTGGCCGAGGTAGGCGCCTCGACGGCCAGCGCCCATTTGAGCCGCCTGCGCGACGATGGTTTGCTATCGATGGTGGCGCAGGGCAAGCACCGCTACTACCGCCTGGCCAGCCCGGAAGCGGGACGGGCGCTGGAAGCGCTGCTGGTGGTGGCCGGGGTGCAGGCAACGCCGTTCACGCCCACCACGCCGGACCGCTTGCGCCACGCGCGCACCTGCTACGACCACATGGCCGGCACCGTCGCCGTCGCCCTGCACGACCAGCTGCACGCGCAAGGCTGGCTGCGGGACGAGGACGGAGAGTACCGTTTGTCGGAAGCGGGCGCGGCCGGCATGGCGGCCCTGGGCATCGACGTGCCGCAACTGCAGCAGCAACGCCGCCGCTTCGCCTGCGCCTGCCTGGACTGGAGCGAACGGCGCGCCCACCTCGGCGGCGCGCTGGGCGCCGCCATCCTGCAGCTGGCCCTGCGCCAGCGCTGGGCCGAGCGCGAACTCGACAGCCGCGCCCTGCGCCTCACGCCGGACGGCGAGCGGCGCCTGCTGGCAGCCTTCGGCGCCCGCTGAACGGCGCAGGCAGTTTGTATCTTCGAAGCAACTAGCGAGCGAAAAAGTGCCCTTTTATCATTGTTTTCATTCATCATATGCTGCGCCCTTGGGCGATCATTTCTACCTTTCGCCCATGGAAAGAGTCCAACTTGAAAACAGCGTCGTCCAGCACCAGCCCCGCCAGTACCTGCCATAACTGCCACACGGATGCGCCAGGCAACTTCTGCAGCGCCTGCGGCCAGTCCACCACCTTGCACCTGCCCAGCGCGCGCGAATTCCTGCATGAATTCGTCGCGCACTATGTGGCGCTCGAAGGCAAGCTGTGGCGTACCCTGGCCCTGCTGCTGTTTCGTCCCGGCGTACTGAGCAAGGAATACATCGCAGGGCGCCGCGTGCGCTACGTGGAGCCGCTGCGCGTGTACCTGACCTTCAGCATCCTGTTCTTTGCCATCCTCAAGTTCAGCAGCCCCGACATGTTCCTCACCGTCCACGACCAGCAAGCCCAGGTGAGCGATCATGGGGCCCGTCAAATTCCGGAAAACAAGCCATCGCAAATGCAGGTCAGCATCTTGGGGCAGACCCCCGCCCTGCCGCGCCAATGGCAAAACTTTGAGCAGCTACCCACGGCCGAGAAACAAAAACTCGTGGTGGAAAGCTTTTTCCATTACGCGCCGTACGCCATGTTTTGCCTGATGCCGCTGTTCGCCCTGTTCCTGAAAATCCTCTACCTGGGCAGCGGACGGCGCTATGGCGAGCATTTCCTGTTTGCCCTGCACACGAATGCCTTTGCCTTCATCACGATGGCGCTGATGATCTTGATCCCCGTCGACATTATCCGCCTCGTGCTCGGCGCCTGGCTGCTCGCCTACCTGCCCTGGGCCATGTGGCGCGTGTATCCGAGCGGAAAACTCGCCACCGTCTGCCGCTGGGCCCTGCTGATGGCGGCATATTGCCTGACCATGGGCCTGGCTATCGTGGCCTGCATCGCCACGGGCGTGATGCTGCGCCATTAAGGCGGCACGCGCGCCCTGCGCGGCCCTGTTGCCGCCCGCCGCATGCATGGCGAGCGGTCTGCACTGGAGCGGACTGTGGCTGCTGGCGCACGCCGGCTACAGCGCCGCCATCCTCGCGTATCAACTGCACGGATAAGTACGGACAAGTTTGCTAGAATCGCACACGTTTCCGTCCGTATCCCAACCAATGACTACGCACAGATCGCGCATGCATCCACGCTTGTTTGTACCTTTTATCCTCGTTGCGCTGCTGAGCGGCTGCACGGTGCTCGCCCTGCGCCCCAACAGCGGCGTCGAAAACCGCACGTTTGCCGTGCAGGAAACCCCGCGCCTGCGCATCGACGCGCCCAAGGCGCGCATCCAGAATCCCATGCCCAGCGACCACTTCATCGGCATCGCGCTGTCCGGCGGGGGCAGCCGCGCGGCCAATTTCTCGGCCGCCTCGCTGGAACAGCTGGAACAGTTCGGCCTCGTCAGCGGCGCCTCGGCCATCTCCGGCGTCTCGGGCGGCGCCATCGCGGGCGGCTACTATGCGCTGCATGGCAAGCAGACGGACTGGCCCTTGCTGCGCAGCAAACTGAAAACGGATTTCTTCGGCCAGACCATCTTGAAACCGGCCAACCTGACGACGATGTTGTTGACGAACAAGACCCGCACGTCCTTCCTGTCCGACGTGTTTGACGATGTTCTTTACGACAAGAAAACCTACCAGGACTTGCCCCACGACGGCCCCATCTTCCTGGCCAATGCAACGGACGCCACCGATGGCGGCAAGCGCGTGGTGTTTTCCTACGAATATTTTTACGGCACCCTGCATTCGCCGATCCAGGATATCCGCCTGGCCACGGCCGTGGCCACCTCGGCCGCCTTTCCCGGCGTGTTCGATTCCGTCACCTTCGAGCGTTTCCGCCCGAAAAACAGTTTCGTGCCGGAGCTGGGCTCCGAATCGCGCGAATCGCCGTCCTATGTGCACCTGTTCGACGGCGGCGCGGCCGACAACCTCGGCGTGGAAACCCTGTGGGACGTGGCCTTGACGCAGCTGTACGGCAACGACATGGCCGTCGTGCCGCCGCGCCTGAACAGCAAGCCCTTCATCCTCATTTCCATCGATGCCAACGCGCCCAATTCCAGCGCCGTATTCGAAAAAATGTCGGACGAGCGCCAGCCGCTGGACCGCATCTTCAACAAGAATATCTACGATGCCGTCGACGCCCTGTTTTCACGCCAGCGCAAGGAAAACCTCGTCAAGATGGGCTTTGGGCAAGCCCGCTTCGATACCATCACGCATGAAAACTTCGGTGACCTGAGCCAGAAATTCGTCAAGGGCAAGCGCACCTCGGCCTTTGCCATCCCCGTGCTGTGCCGCCCGCACCTGGGCCAGTTCCGCTGCGAAGTCGATGCGGCCGATCCCTTGCCGGGCCAGATCCGCACGCGGCTGGAAGGCTTTGCCTGGCATATTTCCATCGACCAGATCGCCTCGCTGGCGCTGCGCCTGGCCAGCGGCGATGCGCAAGTCGACAGTGCGCGCAAGGAAGAACGCGCCGCCCTCGTCAAGCTGCAGCGCCTGGCCACGCAAACGAAGACCCATCTGAAGCTGACGGGTCCGGAAAACTGCAGTCCGGACGTCCTGCAATCGGCCCTGTACAGCGCCGCCCGCGTGCTGATCCTCGACGACGAGGAATCGCGCTTCGCCCTGTGCGACTACATGCTGGCGGGCCAGCTGATCAACGACGACACCATCTGCAAGCAGCGCTACGTGCATGCCGTGCCCCGCTTCGCCATCGAAAGCGAAGATTTGCAGTACCGCAACCTGAGTTCGGACGGCAATTCCGTGAACGTGCCGATACGCTGCAAGAAGTGAGCGCGCACAAAAAAGCCCGCATGATCGCTCGTGCGGGCTTTAGCGCAAGGATACCTGGCGCCCGGTTGATCTAGATCAACCGACTACGCCTGCGCATGTAGCTGCGGCTTAACGCGCCTTCCAGTTCCTGCTCCGTTTTATGCTGGTTCACCGTGTACAGGGCCCACAGGGCCGCCGGCACCCAGCCGATCACAGTGCACTGCATGATCAGGGCGGCGGCGCCGGCCAGCGGGCGCTTCAGCATGAAAAACGTGAGACACGGAAGTAGCAAGGCTATCAGCAATCGCATCACGACATACTCTCCTTCAATATAGAGCAGCGGACAAGGGCCGGTATCCGGTCCGTCCCCCACCCGCTGCGTACTGCTCCTTACAACTACAATTTATAGATGCACGGCAATCTGCGGCATCAGGTCATCAAAGGTGCGACCATTGCCGTTTTCTCCGATGGCGTGCATCTTCCATTCGCCGTTATGGCGGTACAGCTTGGCCATGATCTGTGCCGTGTGGGAACCTTGCACAGACAGGTTGAAACGCGCCACTTCCTGGTTATTGCTGGCATTCAAGATGCGGCAATAGGCGTTTTCCACCTGCGAGAAGTTCTGGCCAGTAAAGCTGTTGACGGTGAAGACGAGGCTTTTCACGTGCGCCGGCACTTTCGACAGATCGACATTGATCTGTTCGTCGTCGCCATCGCCCGCGCCCGTGCGGTTGTCGCCCGTGTGGACGATGCTGCCGTCCTTGCTTTTCAGCTGGCGGAACCAGACGATATCGGACGTGCTCTTGTTGTCGTCGAACATGACGCACGAGGCGTCCAGGTCGACGGCTTCCGTCTTCGAACCGAAACCGAGGAAACCCTTGGTCTTGGCCGCATCCCAGCCCAGGCCCATGGTGATACGGGTCAGGGTGGTACCAGCTTCTTTGTCCAGAGAAATCTTCTGGCCCTTGCTCAAATTGACAGACATACGCATAGCTCCTGTTGGGTTGCTTACTGCTTGATTACGCCGGCTTGCTTTGGGTCCAGGCAAGGAAGGCCGCGCGGTTGCGCGAGCACACGAGGATTTTTCCCGTGCCTGAAAACTTCAGCACCATGCCCTCGCCGCTGGTCTGGCTATTGATCAGGTTACCCAGAAAGCCGCCGCTGCTGCCGGTCGTCATGGAAATCTCGTATTGCAGGCGGTTGTCCCAGCACACGACGTGCGAGTTGTCGATCACCACGTCCTTGCCAGGCGTCACTTCCAATTCCGACATCGCGCCGAAACCGGATACCGCCAGCTGGCCGCTGCCTGCCGTCTCGGTGATGAAAAAACCACCGCTCTGGGCAAACAGCGCATTGCCTAGGCTTTGCGTGCGCACCTTCAATTCCACGCCAGACGTGGCCGCCACGAAGGCGCCGTCGCTGATCATGTATTGCTGGGTGCCAACCTCAAGCACCCGCATCGCGCCGGGCAAGGTGGGCGACAGCAGGCAATCGCCGTCGCCGCGCATGGCCTCGATATGCTGCTGAAAGAACGATTCGCCGTTGGCAAAGGTGCGCATCAGCGCGGCGCCTATGCCGCCCGTCATCTTGCCTTTCAGCTCAAGATTGGTTTCCATCATCACCATCGCATCGGATTCGCAATAAATCTTCTCGCCCCTGGCAAGCGACACATGCAGGAACGGATCGACGTCCCCGGTAATATTAAAAACTGGCATCTGACTGTTCCTTCCTCAACGATGATGGCGATGGCGGCGGCCCGCAGCGCGGCCCGCCCTTGCTATTGGCGGCTTAGACGCCGACGCCGAACGATGCTGCCAGGGGGCCCAGGCCGCCCTTGTAGCCCTGGCCGATGGCCTTGAATTTCCAATCGCCGCCATTGCGGTAAATTTCGCCGAAGACCATGGCCGTTTCCGCCGAACCGTCTTCCGACAGGTCGAAGCGGGCGATTTCCGTGTTGCCGTTGGCATTGACGCAACGCACATAGGCCTTCGATACCATACCAAAGTTTTGCTTGCGCGCTTCGGCATCGTGGATCGTCACGCAGACGGCGATCTTGTCGATGTCGGCTGGCACCGTGGCCAGGTCGACGACGACGGTTTCATCGTCGCCATCGCCGGCGCCCGTGGTGTTGTCGCCCGAGTGGGTGACGGAACCGTCGCTCGATTTCAGGTTGTTGTAGAAAATCATGTCGACGTCGGCGCGCACCTTGCCGTCGGCCTTCAGCAGGAACACGGAACCGTCGATGTCGAACGCGGCGCCATCGGTGGCGCGGGCATCCCAGCCCAGGCCGATGATCATTTTCGAGATGCCGGGAGCTTCCTTGCTCAGGTTGACGTTGCCGCCTTTTTGCAGACTGATTGCCATGATATATTTCTCCTATATGAAATAAAAGTCCAGCGTGTATGAAACCAAATAACTACTTGTGTACACCTGGCGCTGTCTCCGGCCCGACTCCCCGGACCGGGGACAGCGCTTGCTGCATCACGCTGGCAAACGGGTGTCGTCGTTTGCCGCGTATCTCTTACGCCTTGGCTGCAGTTTCCAGTTCAGGCTGCTTCTCTTCATCGCCTTCCAGCAAGGCCATGCGTCGCTTGTAGCGGATCGACGACCACAGCGAGGCGAGAATGAAGGCCACGCCGATCAGCCCCGTGAAGATCTCGGGAATGTGGAACTTCATGCTGACCAACATGATCACGGCCAGGATACCGATCGCATAATGCGCGCCGTGCTCCAGATAAACGAACTCGTCCAATGTGCCCTTGCGCACCAGGAACACCGTCATCGAGCGCACGAACATCGCGCCGATGGCCAGGCCCAGCATGATGATCACGACATCCTTGGTGATGGCGAATGCGCCGATCACGCCGTCAAAGCTGAACGAGGCGTCGAGCACTTCCAGGTACAGGAAGCCGCCAATACCGCCGCGCTTGACGATGTCGCCCACGTTGCCGTCGCCGTTATCGCCTTCCAGCAAGCCACTGACCACATCGACGCCCACGTAGGTCAAAATACCCCACAGGCCGGCCGTCAAGACCACCAGTTTCTGGCCTTCGTCTATCATCGACAGGCTGGCCATCAAGGTGCCCAGGGCTACCATCACGGAAATCGAGGAAATCTTGCCCAGCGCGCCCAGTTTTTCTTCAATACGGCCCAGCCAGTGCGTTTCCTTTTCCGCGTCCAGCAGGAAGTTCAGGAATACCAGCAGCAGGAAAATGCCGCCGAAGGCTGCCACTTCCGCGTGGTGGTTCGTCAGGTGCATCGAATACTGTTCAGGATTGCTCAACGCCAGATTCCACACTTCCATCAAGCCCAGGTCAGCCGCTTGCGCCACGATGACCAGCGGGAACACCAGACGCATGCCGAAGACGGCGATGATGATGCCCACGCCCAGGAACAGGCCCTGCCAGAACTTGTCCCAGTTCTTCAGCACCGAAGCGTTGACCACCGCATTGTCGAACGACAGCGAGACTTCCATCACGCCCAGGATCACGGCGATACCGAGCGCCGCCAGCATCGTCTGCACGCCACCGTGCGTGTAACCCCACCAGGCGGAAATACCCAGGCAGATAAATGTCACTAGAAATGACACTCTGAAATGTTTCATCGATAGTTCCCCTTTATCCAAATTCAATGGAACGTAGTATAGGGACGTGTGACACATTTAAAAATAGAAGATAATGGAAGCATTACTTCGTAAAAACAGAAGATAGAGGATGCAGCGATGAAAACCACGGGTTTCAATTACCGCCATTTGTATTTCTTTTGGGTGGTGGCCAAGGAAGGCGGCGTGACGCGCGCGGCTGAACGGCTGGGCCTGGCCGTGCAAACCATCAGCACCCAGCTGGCCCTGCTGGAAAAGGAACTGGGCAAGTCCCTGCTGCAGCCGCAGGGGCGGCGCCTGGTGCCGACGGAAGCGGGCCGGCTGGCGCTCGGCTACGCGGACCAGATTTTCCTGCTGGGCGAGCAGATGCAGGATGCGCTGGCCGACGCGGACGCGGAAAAGATGCGCCTGACGGTGGGCATTTCCGATTCCTTGCCGAAACTGATGGCCTACCGCATGCTCGACGCCACGCGCAGCCTGGACCAGCCCGTCAAACTCGTGTGCCTGGAGGATGAATTCGAATCCCTGCTGGCCGACCTGGCCTTGCACAAGCTGGACCTGGTCTTGACGGACCGCGCCGTGCCGGCCGGCGCCAGCCTGCGCGTGTCCAGCCACCTGTGGGGCGAAAGCGCCATGAAACTGTTCGGCATCCCCGCGCTGGCGAGACAATACCGCGGCAATTTCCCGCACAGCCTGCACGGCGCCCCGTTTCTGCTGCCCGCGCGCAACAACGCCTTGCGCGGGCGCATCGACGAATGGATGGTGCAGCAGGGCGTGCGCCCCGACGTGGTCGGTGAATTCGAAGACAACGCCATGCTCAATGCGTTCGGCCGCAAGGGCCTGGGCCTGTTCTTCGCTTCTGCCAGCCTGGCGGCCGATATCGAGGAGCAATTCGGCGCCGTGCTGGTGGGCGACGCCTCGTCCCTGCGCGAACAGTTTTACGTCATCTCGAACGAACGCAAGATCATGCACCCGGCCTTGGAGGTGATCCTGGCCGCCATCCAAGAGCACCCGAAGATTCACAAGGAAACCTGATAAATCCATTCGGAAATAACGTTTGAATAATCAATCAAAAGCGATTGTAATGAAGCCTGAGACAAACATGCGCCCCTCCCTCGCCGGAAAGGCGCGACCACCATAAAAACAGGAGCGGCACCATGTCCACGGCAGGCAAGACGATCGATATTCCCGATCTCATCAATCACAACAAGATCGCTTCCTTCCAGATCGGCATGCTGATCCTGTGCGGGCTGTGCGTCATCATGGATGGCTTCGACGTGCAGGCCATGGGCTATGTGGCGCCCGCCATCATTGCCGACTGGCATGTCAGCAAGGCCAACCTGGGCCCCGTCTTTGGCGCGGGCCTGCTAGGCATGCTGGTGGGTTCCCTGGTGTTCAGCATCACGGCCGACAAGTTCGGCCGCCGCCCCGTGCTGATCGGCTCGACCATCTTCTTTGCGCTGTGCATGCTGGTCACGCCGCTGGCCACCACCATCGAGCAATTGCAGCTGATCCGTTTCATCACGGGCCTGGGCCTGGGCGCCGTGATGCCGAACGCCATGGCCTTGGCCGGCGAATACAGCCCCCTGCGCAAGAAAGTCACCCTGATGATGCTGGTCTCGTGCGGCTTTACCCTGGGTGCCGTGCTCGGTGGTTTATTGTCGGCCGCGCTGATTCCCGCATTCGGCTGGCAATCCGTGTTTTACGTGGGCGGCGTGGTGCCGCTGGTGATCGGCGTGCTGATGTTCTTCCTGCTGCCGGAATCGATGCAATTCCTGGTACTCAAGAAACGCAAGCTGGACAAGGTGGCGCAATGGCTCAAGCGCATCGATCCGACAGTCACCATCACGGCCGACACGCAATACATCGTGCATGAGAAAGAACACAAGGGCGCACCCGTGCTGCAATTGTTTACAGGCGGCCGCGCCAAGATGACGATCTTGCTGTGGGTCATCAACTTCATGAACTTGCTGAACTTGTATTTCCTCTCGAACTGGCTGCCCACGATTGCCAAGGAAGCGGGCTTGTCCACGGCCAACGCCGTGCTGGCCGGCACGGCCCTGCAAGTGGGCGGTACCATCGGCACCCTCGTCATGGGCCAGCTGATCGACCGCTCCAGCTTCCGCCGCATCCTGCTGCCGTGCTTCCTGGTGGCCGCCTTCGCCATCGCCCTGATCGGCCGTCCCGACGTGTCGCTGGCCTTCCTGTTCATCACGATTTTCATCGCGGGTTTTTGCGTGGTGGGCGGCCAGCCGGCCGTCAACGCCCTGGCAGCCAGCTACTACCCGACCACCCTGCGCTCGACGGGCATCGGCTGGAGCCTGGGCGTGGGCCGCATCGGCTCCATCATCGGCCCCGTGCTCGGTGGCGAGCTGATCCGCTTGAACTGGCCCAACAGCACGATTTTCCTCGTCGTCGCCATTCCGGCCATCGTCTCGGCCGTCATGGTCTTTGCCATGCGCGGCGGGCCGCAAACGGCCGCCAAAGGCTGAACAAGCGTGAAAAACCTGCCGCGCGCGCGCCTGCACGGGCGGCACGCGCGGCTAAATTAGGCTATGGCGCCCTTCGTCGTTTAAGATGTCGTTTTTACAGCCCATCTTCAGCGCCCCATGCACAATGTCTTGCTAGTCCTGCTCGCCCTCTTCCTGGTCGCGCTGAACGGTTTTTTTGTTGCCGCCGAATTTGGCATCGTCACCTTGCGGCGCACCCGCATCCGCGCCATCGCCAAGACACAGGGATTGCGGGGCCGCATCCTGGCCAAGGTGCACGGCCAGCTGGACGCCTACCTGTCCGCCTGCCAGCTGGGCATCACCCTGGCGTCGCTGGGCCTGGGCTGGGTCGGCGAACCGGCGTTTGCCGGCTTGCTGGAACCGCTGTTCGGCGCCATCGGCGTCACCTCGCAAGAGCTGATCCACGGCGTATCGTTTGTCGTCGCCTTCAGCGTGATTTCCTTCCTGCACATCGTCGTGGGCGAACTGGCGCCCAAGTCGATGGCCATCCGCAACCCGGAAGCCGTCGGCCTGTGGAGCGCGATTCCCCTGTACGGCTTCTACTGGACCATGTACCCGGCCATCTACCTGCTCAACGCCAGCGCCAACTGGGTGCTGCGCCTGGCGGGCCTGTCCGGCAAGGGCGGCCACGATGCCCATTACTCGTCCGAAGAGTTGAAACTGATCCTGCGCACCAGCCAGCCCGGCGAAAAGTTTACGCGCGACGAGCGCAACATCCTGGCCCAGTCGCTCGATTTCGAACAGATGACGGTGTCGGACCTGATGCGCCCGATCAATGAAGTGATCGCCCTGCACGCCTCAAACACCCTGGAAGAAAACCTCGACACGGTGCTGCGCAACCGCTTCAGCCGCTACCCGTATTTCGACACGAACGAAGACGACGTGCTGGGCGTGGTGCACTTGAAAGACCTGTTCTTTGCCCAGCAGGCGGGCAAGCCGATCACCTCGCTCACGCCGTTTTTACGTCCCGTGGACATCATTTCCGCCCGCACGCCTGCGCTGGAACTGTTTCGGCGCTTCCGCGACGGCGCGCCCCACTTCGCCCTGATCGGCGAAAAGGGCAAGCGCCCGCTGGGGTTCATCACCCTGGATAACTTGCTCGGCGCCATGGTCGGTGAAATCCGCGATGAATTCCGCCGCAATGAAAACGACTGGCTCAAGCAAAGCGACGGCACCCTGATCGGCAAGGCCAGCCTGCCCATCTTCTCGCTCGAACGCATCCTCGGCATCGATATCGAAAACGAGGAACTGGGGCTGGACGACGTGGAATCGGTGGGTGGCTTGATCATGGTCAAGCTGGGGGATATCCCGAAGCAGGGCCAGCGCATCACCTTTGTCGACTTCGACATCGTCGTCAAGAAGATGAACGGGCCCCGCATCGTACTTATTAAAGTGATCCCGAAGCAGGAGCGGGATCTCGACGCGGATTTGCGAGACTAATTACTTCTTGCGCGTCAGCGTATCTTTGCCCTGCGGCACGGTGGTCTCGCCCACCGTCCACGTTTGCAGCAAGCTGTACAGCACAGCCAGCAGGGTCGGGCCGATAAAGATGCCGACGAAGCCGAAGGCCAGCACGCCGCCCAGCACGCCCAGCAGCACCAGCAGGAAGGGCAGGCTGCTGCCGCGGCTGATCAGCATGGGCTTGACCACATTGTCCACGCCGCTGATCAGCAGCGCGCCCCACACCAGCATGAAAATGCCCCAGCCCGTCTGCCCGTCGCTGAACAGCCAGATGGCGGCGCCGCCCCAGATCAGCGGCGGCCCCACGGGGATCAGCGAAAAGATGAAGGTGGCCACGCCCAGCAGCGCCACGGCCGGCACGCCGGCGATCAAGAAGCCCACCACGGCCACCAGGGCCTGCGCCAGCGCCGTGCCCAGCAAGCCGTACATGACGCCGCGCACGGTGCGGCTGATGGTCAGGCCCACGCCCGGCGCGCTGTCGCCGATGATGCGGCCGGCGCCCGTCATCAAGGCACGGCTCAGCTGCTGGCCGTCGCGGTAGAGGAAGA
The DNA here is from genome assembly GCF_009208755.1 of Janthinobacterium sp. FT14W. Lineage (NCBI taxonomy): Bacteria > Pseudomonadati > Pseudomonadota > Betaproteobacteria > Burkholderiales > Oxalobacteraceae > Janthinobacterium > Janthinobacterium sp. FT14W. The sequence continues at coordinate 82,499 of NZ_WFLL01000023.1, forward strand.
AGCTGACGAACACGGCCAGGCTGGTCTGCGCCAGGCCCGTGCCCAGCAGAATGCCGCCGGAAGCGAGGAAATGGCGCGCCGGCTCCAGCATGGTCTTACCCAAATTCAATAATTCCTCGCGGTCTTCCAGCAGGCGCCGCACATAGCCGTCGATGGTCTCGCCCACCACGGGAATGCTGGCCAGCCAGGCGGGAGGATGCAGGCCGCCCGATTCCAGCGCGGCGCGGATCTGCTCGTACACGCGCGACACATTGTCGGCCAGGTTGTAGGTGACGAGGGCCAGCGGCAGCACGATGACCAGCACCAGCGACACGGTCATGATGGCGGCCGCCCAGTTGCGCCGGCCTTTCAGCCGCTCGAGCAGCAGCAGGTACAGGGGCCAGCTGGAAATGCCCACGCAGGCGGCGAACAGCATGGCTGCCAGGAAGGGCCGCAAGACGAAAAAGCAGCCGATCAGCAAGAAGATGATGGCTGCCAGGCGGGCGTGAGGCTCGAAACGTTTATCCATGTACTGCCAATCCTGAAGATGGCGCCTGACGGCGCGACCGGGTCAGGATAGCAGAAGTTTAAGATCGTGCGCGATGGCGGCAGGCTTTTCGCCGTGGCGCACGAACAGGCGGATCTTGCCTTCACGGTCGAACACATAGGTGCCGGCCGTATGGTCGACCGTGTAGCTGCTGTCCGTTTCGCCCTCGACCTTGGCGTAATACACCTTGAATTCCTTGGCCACCCTGGCCGTCGCCTCGAGGCTGCCATACAGGCCCACGAAACGCTTGTCGAAGGCGGGCACATACTGCGCCAGCAATTGCTGCGTGTCGCGCTCAGGGTCGACGGTGACGAACAGCACTTGCACCTGGTCCGCCTGCGGCCCCATTTCCTGCATCACCTGCGCCATGTCGGCCATGGTCGTGGGACACACGTCCGGGCACTGCGTGTAGCCGAAGAACATCAGCACCAGCTTGCCCTTGTAGTCGGCCAGGGTGCGCGGCTGGCCCGTATGGTCCGTCAACGCGAACTCGCGCGCGTAGCCCAGGCCCGTCACGTCCGTGTTCTTGAATTCCAGCTTGGTCGCGGCAGGTTTGCCGCAGCCGGCCAGCACGGCGAGCAGCGCGGCCGCCAACAGTAAAGTCAGGTATTTTTTCATGATCCGAGTGGAATGTAGTGGTCGACCAGCAAGGCCGCGAACAGCAATGCCAGGTAGATGATGGAATACGTAAAGGCTTTGCGCGCGATCAAGTCCGTGTAGTGGCGGTACATCTTCCACGCGTAATACAGGAAACCGGCATTGAGCACCACGGCCGAGACCAGGTAGATCAGGCCGCTCATGCGCACGGCGTACGGCAGCAAGGTGGTGGCGGCCAGCGCGATCGAGTACAGCCAGACGTGGAATTGCGTGAATTTCAAGCCGTGCGTGACGGGCAGCATGGGCAGGCCCGAGCGCGCGTAATCGTCGCGGCGGTACATGGCCAGGGCCCAGAAATGGGGCGGCGTCCAGACGAAAATGATCAGGACCAGCAGCCAGGCCTGCATCGGCACGTCGTTGGCCACGGCGGCCCAGCCCAGCGCGGGCGGCATGGCGCCGGACAGGCCGCCGATGACGATGTTTTGCGGCGTGGCCGGTTTCAGCACCATGGTGTAGATCAACGCATAGCCGACAAAGGTGACAAAGGTCAGCCACATGGTCAGCGGATTGACGAGGTGGTACAGGATCGCCATGCCCAGGCCGCCGATCACCAGCGCGAACACGACCGTCTGTTTCACCGTGATGTCGCCCATGGCCATGGGGCGGCGCGCCGTGCGGGCCATGCGCGCATCGATTTCGCGCTCGGCCAGGCAGTTGACGGCAAACGCGGCGCCCGCCAGCAGCCAGATGCCGACGGTGCCGAACACCACCGCATGCCAGTCCGGCAACTCCTCGCTGGCCAGGAACATGCCGATGACGGCGCAAAACACGGCCAGCTGCGTCACGCGGGGCTTGGTCAGCGCCCAATACTGGGCGATGCGGGGGGAGGGTTTACGGCTGATGGTCTGAGTAGTCATTTATGCGGTACGGGAAGGACTGGCTGGTGCCGGGGGCACTGGCGCGGCGGCGCAAGCGCGCTGGACATTGCGCGCAACATCGAGTTGGAATTTAGCCTTGTAGTTTAACATGGTCAGCAACAACACGAGCAGCGCCGCCCCGCCGTTATGCATGACGGCAATCGACAATGGCCAGCTCAGGTAGATCGTCGCCAGGCCCGTGGCCGCCTGCAGGGCCAGCACCAGCGCTATCCACCGTGCCGTGCCGCGCAGGGACGGCAGTGTCCACGCGCGCCACACGGTGTAGCCGATGCCGGCCAGCACGATGAAGGCGAAATTGCGGTGCACCCAGTGGATGGCCGTCAGCGCGGAAAACGGCAAATAGTGGCCGGCGGCCGTCTTGCCCAGCTCGCGCCACAAATGGAAACCATGCTCGAAATCCATCTCCGGTATGACCTTGCCGCCGCACAGGGGGAAATCCGTGCACGCAAGGGTGGCGTAGTTGGTGCTCACCCAGCCGCCCAACGCGATCTGCACGGTGAGCAGCACCAGCGAGAAAACGGCCAGCGCGCGCACGGGGCGCAGCACGGCCGCGTCCGCATCTGCGTGCAGCAAGGGTTTGACGGCATAGTCCTGGCGTCCGCCCAGCCACGTCAGCATAGCCAGCAAGCCCATGCCCAGCAGCAAGTGGATGGTGACGATCACCGGTTGCAGCTTCAATGTCACCGTCCAGGCGCCGAACGCGCCCTGCAGGCAGACGAACAGGAACAGCGCCGTCGGCAGGGCGGGGGCGAACTCCTCGCGGCGATTCTTGCGCCACTGGCGCCATGCCTGCACCATCATCGCCACGATCAGCACGCCAATGGCCATGGCCAGGTAGCGGTGCGTCATCTCGATCCACGCCTTGACCACCGTCACGGGGCCCGTCGGCATCAAGGTTTCCGCCGCCACGATGTGCTCGTGCGCAAGGAATGGGTTGGCCGAACCATAGCAGCCTGGCCAGTCGGGACAGCCCAGGCCGGAATCGGACAGGCGCGTAAAGCCGCCGAACATGATCAGGTCGACCGTCAGGAAGACGGCGATCCATACGAGCTTGCGGTATTTATTGGCGTCCGCGGACACCCACACCATGCTCAAAGGCAGCAGCGCCACCAGCAGACCCGTCAAGCCCAGCTGGGCCAGCGCGGAAAGATGCATCGTCGGCATGCGTTCCCCTTAACCGATCGCCGAAGCTTTGAGCAGCTTGGCGATGTCTTTCTTGATCTTGTTCGGGTCCGCGTCCTTCGGGAAGCGCATCATCAGATTGCCCAGCGGGTCGATCAGATACAGGTGGTCGCTGGTCTGGCCGCCCGGCTCCACGGGCAGCCAGGCTTTCAGGGCGTCGCCATTTACGCGCAGCATGCTGGTGCCGTCGAATTCGCGCATCACCAGGGTGTCGAGCGGCTGGGCATCCGTCACCAGCCAGACCCGTTCCAGGCGTTCGCGCTCCTTGCCCTGCATCAAACGCAGTTGTTGCATGTCAAACAATTGCTTCTTGCACGCGGCCTGGCAGTCGGCTGGCCCCGTTTGCAGCAGCACCCACTTGCCCTTGAACTGGGCCAGCGGCGCGGCCTTGCCGTCCAGTTCCGTCACCTGCAGCTGCGCTTCCGGTATCGGGTGCAAGCGGGGGTCGATCAGGGCGCCGTAATTGTTGCGGCCCGTGGGCTTGATGATGTAGTACGTGAAATACGAGGCGATGATGGGAAACGCGCACACGGCCACCACGGCCAATAGTTTCCACCGTCCCGTGTTCTGTGCCTGCTTGCCGGGGTTGTCTTGCATTGCTTCAGGGTTGTTTGTTTGCACGTCGAAATCCTGTAAAGACAAAAAATAAAAAAGCCATCAGTGCCAGTGCATACCACTGGAATGCATAGCCGCGGTGCTTGTCGGCGCCCAGGTCCGGCGCCGGCCAGTCGCGCACGGGAAGCTGGCTGGACGCCGGCGCCGTTGCTCCATCAGCTGTTTGTTCGAGGATAAAAGGCTGCAAGGCCAGGCCGCTGGCTTGCGCCAGCTGGGCGATATCGGCATTCTGCACGATGGCGTGCGGCGCCAGGGCCGGCGCCGTGCCCAGTTCCATCACATGGCCCGCGTTCAGGCGCGCGATGCCGGCAATGGTGACGGTGCCCGTAGGCGTGGCGTAATCGGGGATGCGCGTGCGTTCGGCATTGTTGCGCGGCAGCCAGCCCTGCGCCACCAGCACGTGCATAGGGGAACCGTCGATCCGAAATGGCGTGAGCACGTGGAAACCCGCTTGCCCCTTGTAGGGGCGGTTGTCCAGGTAGACCGTCCAGGCGGGCACGAAATGGCCCGTGACGGTGACCCTGCGGTATTCGATCGCTTGCGCGTCGGCCGCCAGCATGGGCGCGGCCGTCAAGGACAGCGGTGCGGCCTGGTTGCCCGCCTCGAGCCGGGCGGCGCGCGCGACTTTTTCATCGCCGCGGCGCTGCTGCCATTGCGCCAAGGATACGCCCAAGGCCACCAGTAGCAGCATTACAACAAATGGAATCCATCTAAAATGGAAGCGGATACGCATTACAATGAAACCTCCTCAAGCCTGGCGCTACCATCCATGAAAATCCTCGTTGCCATTGCCTTCATCCTGATCCTGGGCAGCCTGGGCTCGGCCCTGTTCTTCCTGATGCGCGACAAGGGCAAGAGCAACCGCACCGTGCAGGCGCTGGCCCTGCGCGTGGGCTTGTCGATCACCCTGTTCCTGCTGATCCTGCTGGCGCATCATCTCGGCTACATCCAGCCGACGGGAATACACTAAACCCAAACGCAAGGACCGGGGTCAGCATTCTCTTGCCTCTATGGCAAAAATCCATTCCTCAGAAAAAAAGCCGTACCCAGGATGTCCCGGTACGGCTTTTTTTATGGTGCGGACGCACGCGTCAACGGCGCGCGCCCTGCCCCGCCATTATAACCAATACACGACCACGTACAGGCCCAGCCAGACGACGTCGACAAAGTGCCAGTACCAGGCGGCGCCTTCGAAGCCGAAGTGGTGCTCGGGCGTGAAGTGGCCTTTCAGCACGCGGTACAGGATGACGGACAGCATGATGGCGCCCAGGGTCACGTGGAAGCCGTGGAAGCCCGTCAGCATGAAGAAGGTGGCGCCGTAGATGCCGGACGTCAATTTCAAATTCAGTTCGCTGTAGGCGTGGATGTATTCGTAGACCTGGAAGCCCATGAAGATGGCGCCCAGCACGATGGTGGCGAACAGGAACAGGGCCGTCATGGCGCGGTGGCCGGCGCGCAGCGCGTGGTGCGAGATGGTCAGGGTGACGCCCGACGTCAGCAGCAGGGCCGTATTGATCGTCGGAATCCAGAACGGCGTCATGGTGGTAAATTCCTGCACCGTGCCGGCCGGGCCCGTATTGCCCCAGTGGGCGGCAAAATCGGGCCAGATCACCTTGTGGTCGAGGTCGGCCAGCCATGGCATGGAAATGCTGCGCGCATAGAACAGGGCGCCGAAGAAGGCGGCGAAGAACATGACTTCCGAAAAGATGAACCAGCTCATGCTCCAGCGGAAGGAGTGGTCGATGCGTTCGCTGTACAGGCCCTGCTCCGATTCGCTGATGGCGTCGCCGAACCAGAAATACAGCACCAGCAGGATGCCAGCGATGCCCAGGTAGTTGACGTACGGGCCCCAGGAGACGTCGTTGACCCAGGCCGAGGCGCCGATCATCGTCAGCAGCAGGCTGGCGCCGCCCAGCATGGGCCAGCGCGACGGGCCGGGCACGAAGTAATAGGGTACGGCGGCGTGGTTGGAACTCATCATCATCTCCTCAAGAACTTATAGGGTGGTTTTTTATAATTTATAAAACGACGAATTTAACTATCGAAATCAGGATGCCGATCAGGCAAGCCACCGCCAGGAAGCCGGCGATGACGATGTGCACGGGATTGAGCTTGGCCGAATCCGTGTCGAAATCGCTCTTGCGGCGCAGGCCCGTAAACGACCAGACGACGGCCCGCAGCGAATACAGGAACGACGCTTTTTCAGGCTGCTTGGGTTCGCCCATGGCACTCTCCTATTGGACGGCCGGCGTCTGAGCCTGGCTCAGACCGGCAATCTCGAAAAACGTGTACGACAGGGTGATGGTTTTCACCTCTTTCGGCAGGGCCGGATCGAGGAAGAACACCACCGGCATCTGCCGCGCTTCCTTCGGTTTCAAGGTCTGCTGCTTGAAGCAGAAGCACTCGACCTTCTTGAAATGCGGCGTGGCGCTCTGCGGCGCGTAACTGGGGATGGCTTGCGCATTGACGACGCGGTTCTGCGTGTTGACCACTTCATACATGACGGTCACCAGCTCGCCCGGATGCACCTGCATGCTCGACACGGTGGGGCGGAAGCGCCATGGCCCCTGCGCATTGCCGTCGAACTCGACGGTGATGCTGCGCGTCGTGTCGACCTGCGTATTGTTGTCGTAGGCCACCGTGCCATCTTTTTGCGTCAGCACGTTGATGCCCATCACTTCGCAAATCTGCTTGTAGACGGGAATCAGGGCATAGCCAAAGCCAAACATCAGGATGGCAATGACGATCAGCTTGCCCAGCATCTTGCGGTTCAGGCCGCGTGTTTCCTGTTGCACGGGCGTCGTCACGACAGCCACAGCCGCTTGGCGAACACGGACAGGAAGAAGAAGGCGGCCAGGGCCCCCAGTATCAGCCCCGTCCGCAGATTGTTCGGTTTCTTGCGCTCAGTTTTCACTTCGGTCATGGCAGGCACTCTATTCAAAGGGGCCGGCAGCGGCGCCGGCCCGTGACACTGGCATTACTTGCGGATTACTACTTGACGATGACTGCTTGACGATGACTACTTGACGGTCGGCGGCGTTTCAAACGTGTGGAAAGGCGCCGGGCTCGGCACGGTCCATTCCAGGCCTTCCGCGCCTTCCCATGGCTTCGCCGGGGCAGCCTTGCCGCCGCGGATGGTCGGCAAGACCACGAAGAACAGGAAATACACCTGCATCAGGCCGAAGCCGAAGCCGCCGATCGAAGCGATCATGTTGAAATCCGTGAACTGCGCCGGATAGTCGGCGTAGCGGCGCGGCATGCCGGCCAGGCCCAGGAAGTGCATCGGGAAGAAGGTCACGTTGAACGTGATCAGGGACAGCCAGAAGTGGATCTTGCCGCGCGTCTCGTTGTACATATGGCCCGTCCATTTCGGCGACCAGTAGTAGAAGCCGGCGAACAGGGCAAACAGCGAACCGGCCACCAGCACGTAGTGGAAGTGCGCCACCACATAATAGGTATCCTGCAGCTGGATGTCGATCGGCGTCACGGCCAGGATCAGGCCCGTGAAGCCGCCCATGGTGAAGACGAAGATGAAGCCCACCGAGAACAGCATCGGCGTTTCGAACGTCATCGAGCCCTTCCACATGGTGGCGATCCAGTTGAACACTTTCACGCCCGTGGGCACGGCGATCAGCATGGTCGCGTACATGAAGAACAGCTGGCTCGTCACCGGCATGCCGGTGGTAAACATGTGGTGCGCCCAGACGATGAACGACAGGATGGCGATCGAGGCCGTGGCGTACACCATCGAGGCGTAGCCGAACAGCGGCTTGCGGGCAAACGCGGGCAGGATCTGCGAGACGATGCCGAAGGCCGGCAAGATCATGATGTAGACCTCGGGATGGCCGAAGAACCAGAAGATGTGCTGGTACATGACGGGGTCGCCGCCACCTGCCGCATTGAAGAAGGACGTGCCGAAATGACGGTCCGTCAGGGTCATGGTAATGGCGCCGGCCAGCACGGGCATGACGGCGATCAACAGATACGCGGTAATCAGCCAGGTCCAGCAGAACATCGGCATTTTCATCAGGGTCATGCCGGGCGCGCGCATGTTGAGGATGGTGACGATGATGTTGATCGAGCCCATGATGGAGGAGGCGCCCATCAGGTGCATGGCGAAAATCGCCATGTCCATGCCGGGGCCCATCTGCGTCGACAGCGGCGCGTACAGGGTCCAGCCGGCAGCCGTGGCGCCGCCCGGCACGAGGAAGGACGTGGCCAGCAGCAGCGCGGCCGGCGGCAGCAGCCAGAACGAGAAGTTGTTCATGCGGGCAAACGCCATGTCGGAAGCGCCCACCTGCAGCGGTATCATCCAGTTGGCATAGCCCACGAAGGCCGGCATGATGGCGCCAAACACCATCACCAGGCCGTGCATGGTGGTCAGCTGGTTGAAGAATTCAGGGTGAAAAAATTGCAAGCCTGGATGAAACAGTTCCGTACGGATCATCAGGGCCAGCACGCCGCCCGACAGCAGCATGATGAACGAAAACCACAGGTACAAGGTACCGATATCTTTATGGTTGGTGGCAAACAGCCAGCGGCGCAGGCCCGTCGGGTGGTCGTGGGCGTGGTCGTGATCGTGACCGGCGTGGTCCAAGGTGCTAGTGCTAGTGCTCATGTACGGCTCCTAATTACTTGCGTGCAGCCACGACTTCGGCTGGTTGAACGATGTTCTCTTCGGCCTTGTTCGACCAGGAATTGCGCGTGTAAGTGATCACTGCGGCAATTTCCGTGTCGGACAGCTGTTTCCAGGCAGGCATTTCCGCTGGGAACTTGCCGCTCTTTTGCCCGTTCAGCAAGACATGAATCTGTTCCGCTTTCGGACCGTTCACCACGGCCGAGCCGTCCAGCGGCGCAAACGCACCGGGCACGCCCTTGCCTGTCGCCTGGTGGCAGACCACGCAGTTGGTCGCATACACTTTCTCGCCCTTGACCTTCAATTCGTCGATGGTCCACACCTTGCTTGGATCATCAGCCAATGCGGCCATTTCCTTTTGTTTTACATCAACCCAGGCCTTGTAATCATCCGCCGAGACGACCTTGACGACGATGGGCATGAACGCGTGTTCCTTGCCGCACAGTTCGGCGCAATTGCCGCGGAAGGTGCCGATATGGTCGGACTTGAACCAGGTGTCGCGCACGAAACCGGGGATCGCATCCTGCTTCACGCCAAAGGCGGGCACGGACCAGGCGTGGATGACGTCGTTGGCCGTCAGTACCATGCGGATCTTCTTGTTGACGGGCACCACGACTTCGTTGTCGACTTCGATCAGGTAGTTTTCGCCCCGTTTTTCCGTCGGCGGCATGCCCGGCGCACCCACTTGCGAGCGCGGCGTGGCCAGGTTGGAAAGGAAGGAAATGCCTTCGCCCTCGCCTTTCAGGTAGTCATAGCCCCATTTCCACTGCATGCCGGTGGCCTTGATGGTGATGTCGGCGTTCGAGGTATCCTTCATGCCCACCACGGTGCGCGTGGCAGGCAGGGCCATGCCGATGACGATCAGGAAAGGCACGACGGTCCAGGCGATCTCGACGGTGGTGCTTTCGTGGAAGGTGGCCGGTTTGTGGCCCAGGGACTTGCGGTGCTTGAAGATGGAATAGAACATGACGCCGAACACAGCCACGAAGATCACCAGGCAGATGATCATCATCAAGGTGTGCAAATCGTAGATTTCATGGGCGATCTGTGTCGCCGGCGGTTGCAGATTCATTTCGAACGGCACGGGACCGCCGGTGCCGGGATAGGTACCGGCAGCCGGTGCCGCCGTGGCCCATCGCCCGATGCCAAACGCTGTCAAAGACAGCCCGAGCAGCAACGATTGAAGTCGCTTTGCATGTGTCATGTTTTCCCCAACCACCCAAAAATAATGATATTTTAAACGGCTGCGGACTTCTCCGTACTGGACCGCTGCCGCTCCTCCATGAAAGCAACACGGCCGGAATGCGGCCATGTGCGTCAAGCACCAGCGAATTCCATGCTGGCTGCCGCAGCAAAAAACGGCGGCGCGCAACCATGCTGGAACCCTGTTTTTCTTCCCCACATTGAAATGGCCTTGTGTGGAAGATGGTTACTATACTAATGCAGTAACTTCCAATAAGTCTTGCTTTGTTTTTTTTATTTTGTATGCAGCCCTTGTTTTTTCTACTTAACAAGCTGACAAACAATCAACGATTATAATCAAGTAAACTTGAATCCATCAAGCAATAATCGGCTTTGTGCGCGAGCCCGTCCCGGCCGCCGCGCGCTTTGCAACGCTTGCTGCTGCAGAGACGCGCGGATGCCGACCGAGTGTCGGTTTCTTTCCGCTGTGATACGGCTTTTATTTGGGTTTTCGCGGCAAGTCGAAACGGATGATGGCTTCGCCATTGCGCGTCACGCGCGGCGCCGGACGGAAGGCATGGCCATAGATCACTTCGAAACTCAGGCCCAGCTTGCCGTCCGGACGGCGCCTTTTTTCCAGCGCGTCCAGCATGCGCTGCCAGGCCGCCTTGCCCATCAGGCCGCGCCGGCGCGTGGTCAGCGGATTGCCGCCGAACGCGCGCACGTCCGCCAGCAGCTTTTCCGCCGTGTCGTAGGTGACGGTGATGATCTCCATGTCCAGCACGGGCGTGGAAAAGCCCGTCTCCACCAGCATGTCGCCAAAGTCGTGCATATCGACAAAGGGCAAGGCGTGCGGATACAGATCCGCTTCGGCAAAGGCGTCGCGCACTTCGCGGAAGGTGTCGGGGCCGAAACAGGAAAACATCAGCAAGCCATCGAGGCGCAGCGCGCGCCGCCATTCGGCAAACACGCGGTCGGGCTGGGCATGCCAGTGCAGCGCCAGGTTCGACCACACGAGGTCGACGCTGTTGGCCGCCAGCGGCAGGTCGCCCAGGTCGCCGCACAATAAATCCACGCCCGTCTTGGCCGGCAGCAGCTTGCTGAGGAACTGGTTCAGGCCCGCCAGTTTCGACGCGGGCGTGCGCGCCGCCTGCATCATCGCTTGCGCTGCATCGAGACCGATAATCTGCGCGGCGGGATAATCCTTTTGCAACTGCGCCAGGTCCGCGCCCGGGCCGCAGCCGGCGTCGAGCACGCGCAAGGGCGTGATCTTCACCAGTTCCAGGCGTTCGTGCATGCGCTGCGATACTTCGCGGCGCAGGAAGTCCGACGGCGCGACGCGCGCCGGACGGGAAAAGAAATCGCGTACTTGCACCGCATCGATGGGCGCACTCATTTTGGGCGGACTGGTGGGAACTGGCATGTTGAATCGGCTGAGGTGAGATAATGTCGGCAGTGTACATGGAACGACGCCATCGCGATGCGGACCGCCGCCCAGCCCCGCCTTGATGCCGCCTGGCAGGCGCTGTACCGGTGGCTGGGCGCCACCTTGCTGCCGGCCCAGTGCGCGCTGTGCGGCGCCGGCTGCCCGGAACTGCTGTGCCCGCCCTGCCGCGCGCAGTACCTGGAGCCAGGACAGGCACGGCCCCGCTGCCGCCAGTGCGCCAATCCGCTTGCAGGCATCGACGTGGCGCAGCTGTGCGGGCGCTGTTTGCGCCAGCGGCCCGCGTATGACGCCACCGTCACGGCGTTCGATTATGCGCCGCCCGCCGACCAGCTGCTGCTGCAGCTGAAATTCGGCGCGCGCCTGGCGCTGGCGCCCCTGTTTGCACAACTGTTGCATGTTGCCATTCAGCAACAAGCGGCCTGGAACCTGCCGCAACTGCTGTGCCCAGTACCGCTGGGTCCGGCCCGCCTGGCTCAGCGGGGCTTTAACCAGGCGCTGGAAATTGCCCGTCCGCTGGCGCGCCTGCTGGACGTGCCCTTGCAACCCCGTTTGGCGCTGCGGCTGCGCGAAACCCGGGCGCAAAGCGGCGTGGCGCCGCAGGAACGGCAAGCCAACCTGGCGCGCGCCTTCGCCATCGCGCCGGAATACGGAGTGTTATTGCAAGGATGCCATGTGGGCATCGTCGACGACGTGATGAGCAGCGGCCACACCGTCAACGCGCTGGCCGCCGCCTGCAAGAGCGCGGGAGCGGCCAGGGTCAGCATCCTGGCCGTGGCGCGCACGCCGCCGCATTAGAGATTCGCTACATATATGAGGAGAGCATTTTGTTTCACGTTGTTTTGGTAGAACCTGAAATCCCGCCCAACACGGGCAACGTCATCCGCCTGTGCGCCAACACGGGCGCGCAGCTGCATCTGGTCGAACCGCTGGGCTTTCCGCTCGACGATGCCAAGATGAAGCGCGCCGGCCTCGATTACCACGATTACGCCAGCATGAAGGTGCACAAGAACTGGGAAGCGTTCCTGGCCGACACCCGGCCCGACCCGGCCCGCATGTTCGCCATGACCACGCGCGGCTCGCGCCCGTTCGGCGACGTGGCCTTCCTGCCGGGCGACGTATTCGTGTTCGGCTCCGAAACAAAAGGCCTGGATCCGGCCCTGCGCGACGGCTTTCCGGCCGAGCAGCGCATCCGCCTGCCCATGCGCCCCGACAACCGCAGCTTGAATCTGTCGAATACGGTGGCCGTTGTCGTCTACGAGGCTTGGCGCCAGCACGGCTACGCCGGCGGTGCGTAGCTGACACCTCACCCAGCCTGCTGCGCGGCGCGCTTTGCGGCCGGCGATGCTCGCGCGACTAAAGTAGCGCTGCGCTTCTCGGCCACAAATCATCGCCGCTCGCTACGACTGGATGAGATGTTGATACTCCTGCAATCTCCCTTTACCGCTGCGCCAATTGCTGCGCTGCATCGCTATTGTCGTCCAGCATCACCAGCTGCGTGCGCAGGTCGCGCGTGGCGGCCAGCTTGCCGTTCACATACAGATTCGTCTTGACGCCGTACACACCCTGCGACACGCCGGCCGGCAAGGTCAGCTCGAATGAGTTTTCAAAGCGCCCGCCCGACTTGTTGTTGCTGGCCAGGGCCTTGGAGCCGGACTTGAACGGCTGGCCCTGCGGGTCGAGCACCACCAGCTCTTCGCGCACGTCGTTGACGTTCTGCGCGCTGCCGTTGACCAGCTCCACCACCGAATTCACCTTGAACGGCTGGCCGCGCTTGACGGTCGACGCGCTCAGCTGCGGCGTGTACGACACCACTTGCGGCTCGCGCGGCAGCGCGCCGCGCGTGCGGATGTAGTCGCGGTCCGCCTGCGCCGCCGTCTTGGTCTGGCGCGAATTGACGTTGATGGCCAGGCAGCCGGCCGCCGCCAGGCCGCCGCCGATGGCCGCGCCCTTCAGCGCGCCATTCTTGCCGCCCGCCAGCGCGCCC
>NZ_WFLL01000024.1:0-95272 GCF_009208755.1 Janthinobacterium sp. FT14W
GACCGTGATGGGGATTGGACGGCAGATGGGGTGCAAGTTTGCGCCACTGCTTTTCAGTAAGGTCAGTTCGGCTCATCGTCCTATGACCATTCAACCCTAATTAAGTTCAGTCAGACAGACCCTAGCGGAACCGCCGTCCGCGCATGCTATGATCGGCGCCCCGATCATGAGACAAATGGCAACGCCACATGCAGCATCCATCCGGCGGCAAATCCCCATCCATGCTGCGCCGCGGCCTGCGCCTGCTGGCCTGGCCCTTGCTGGCCCTGGTCAGCGCCGCCTGCACCAGCACCACGCGCCATCCTGCCAGCGAGCCTACGCCAGTCGTCCTGCGCTTTACCTATGACGACGGCAAGCCGATGCGGCATGACGATTACCTGGCCCAGGCGCGCCAGGAAACGTATATCAAGCACTGCAGCAAAGTGGGCAGCACCAGTGTCTGCGATGTCGGCTCGGATCTACTCTTCATGGGTGGCGACGCCCCGCTGGACGCCAACGGCGAAGTGCGCGTCACCCTGCACTCGACCGGCCCCATCGGCAGCAATCCGACCAGTCTTTGCATCAAGGGCAAAGGCTACGTCTTTGATTCCGGCGACTGGAAACGCGGTCCCTTCAGCCCCGGCCAGGTGATCGAGATCCGCTACAGGATCAGCGAAGTGGACATGGCGTGCCCCTGGTCGTCAAGCACGCCGCCCTGGTGGGACAGGAGCTAGCCGCGCCGTGACTTCGGTTGAGGCCGCTTGCCCGGAATGCAAGCGGACAAGGCGGGCCAGCACACCATTGCCCCTCACTGCGGCCAGCGGGCCTTGGCGCGCGCCTTGATCTTGCTGGCGACTGCCGCCAGGTCCTCATATTTGCCATTGTCGACCCAGGTGGTGTACATGAAGCCATCGACGCCCGTCACGCCATCCGCTTCGGCCGCATCCAGGTTGTCGAGCCATTCGTCCGTCAGCGGCAAGTCGTCGTAATACAGGGCGATCACCTGCTTCAGGTTGCGGTCGTGGAAAAATTTCAACGAAGACTGCTGCAGCGGGATCGGCGGCGGGTCGACGTACACATTTCTCTGCGTCCAGTTGACGATGACGGTATTCGGGTGGATGCCGTCGGCAGCCCCCAGCAGGCTGCCATTGACCATGAAATACTTGTCGATGGCATTCATGTTGGGATCGAACATGTCGTTCCACACATACAGTTCCACGCCCGGATTGACCTGCTTGACCATCGCCTGCATGGCCGTCATCGTGCCGGCCAGGTAGGCGCCCGCGCTCGCGTACTGGCAGGTCGGGTCCCAGTTCATGATACGCCACTCATCATAATTGATGAAGAACTTCTGGCTGGCGGGATACAGCGCCTTGATTTTTTCGTAGCCCTGCTTTTGCAAGGCCATGAATTGCGGCGGACACGCGCTGGCGGGCGAGGTCCAGACCGGCATCATGTTCTTCGCCTCCTGGTACCACGACACCAGCAAGTTGCTGCCATCGGGGATGGCGCTGGTGGCGGGAATGGCCAGCGATTCGCTGCCAGCCACGTAATCCTTGCCATTCACCGAGGAATATTCCACCGTGCCGTCGGCCGAAGTGACGACTATCGGCAGCCCAGCACGCGTGACCGTATGCGCGAGGCCGATTTCACGGATCTGCATGTCGTCTACCCAGGCTTGGCCCGCCTCGTTATTCTTCGCATTGCTCCAGGCGCCAAGGTAAAAACGGATGCTGGTATTGGCGCCGGTATTGAAATCGAAGTTGTAGTTCGTCCAATCCTGGTCAGGCAATACCGTGTTCGGCTGGACGTTCCAGGCGCCATTCGTCGTACCCCGCCCCATCGGATACAAATTCAGGTACAGCGGCACCTTGACGGCATCGTCATAGATCTGCACCTTCAGCGGCACCTTGTAGTTCGCCGTGCGCAGCCAGAACGATACGCGGTAAGCCGTGTGCGGCTTCATATTGACAAACCGCCGGTGCAAGCGCGTTTGCGTCTTCATGCTGCCGTCAGGCAGCAGCACATTCGGCTGCGACAGCCGGATCGCGCCCTTGCCCGGCACGTTGCCCGTCTTGAGGCGGTCGGTACCGCTGTCGAAGCTGACCGTGCCGGGGTCCATCAAGTCCCATGGCCCATTGCCGTTGCTGAAATTGTCGTTGGCCAGCCAGCGCACGGCTGGTACCGCCCGCCCCTGGCTGACGACAAACGGCGTCTTTTCCACGGCAAGCGCTTCCGACAGTTCCGGCTGCAATTGCGCAGGGATGTGCGGATGACCGCCCATCGGTATCAGTTCGATGCCCTTATCCAGCGCCAATTGCTTGATGGCTGCCAGGTTGCCGGCGAAATCGGGCGAATCGCGCGAGTCGGAAATATATGAGTCTTCGCCGCCGATATTGACGACGATGCCGTTATAGCCCAGCGCCGCCGCGTTGACGATCAGCGCCGACAGCTTGTTGAAGTCCGCGTTCGCTGTTTTTTTACCCCAGGCAATGCCGCCATAAAAATAGATCCAGCGTTTGCTAAAGCAATTCGTTACGCAGGCGGGCGCCAGCTGCACCGTCACTTGCTGCGACACGCTGGCCCCGCCACCCTGGCACGTCACCGTATAGCTGGTGGCCGCCTGCAGCGCCGGCGGCGTGTACGACCCCGTCAAGGGCAGCGACGGCGCCCAAGACGAAGCGCACGATTCGGCGCCCAAGGCATCCCAGGCGATCGAGGTACTCGTTCCCTTGGCCACCACCTCCGGGCAGGCGGACAAGTGCACAGTGGGCGCCGCGATGGCCAGCCCTGTCAGGCAAGTGCCCATGAGTACGGCGATACGGCTAAAAGCGAGCTGGCGCATGGCATTCCTTGCCAAAGTGGAATTTCATTTTAATAAGTTTTTGCATTTTTTGCAATTCCATCTCGAATAAGACGACGCATGCTGCGCAGTTACGCTGCCGCCGTCACCGGCCCCACAGCGTGCGATCCCGGTTTCTGTGCCGGGCTGGCCATACACTGCGCGCCAGCCAAAACACCACAAATCCCCCATCACAGGAAAATTAACTTATTTGCAGTTGAAAAATAAGTAATCCCATGGCAGCATGGAATTACATTTTCTTTATTGCAAGGTTGTGATGGACAAGCAATTGCTGCTGATTTGCGTACTGACGTTCATCATCCACATCATCGGCACCCTCGCCTATTCCGTGCGCATCGCGGGCATCCGCACGCGGCGCATCGCCGTGTCGCTGGCCCTGTTCAGCATCCTCATGCTGCTGTCGCGCACCTCGAATTCGTTTTTAGGACCATTTCTCGCCAAGCGCGTGGAAACGGGAATCGACCAGCATGTCACCGCCAGCGCCCTGCTGCTGGACTTCCGCTGGCTGCTGCTCTCCGCCAGCCTGGCGACCTTGCTGGGCGCGATACTGATCCCCACCTTCCAGCGCGCCTTCTGCCGCGCCGTCGAACACTTCCAGGTACACAGGTCCGTGCCGAAACTGCTGCTGCATGCCGTCTTCAAGGGCGGCCTGTCCTACCTCAAGACCTCCGCCAGCCTGCCCAAGCCCGCCAACGTCACCGGCCTGCGCGAAAAATCCGGCGTCTCCGTCTCCATGACAGCCATGAACGTCATCGCCACGGCCCTGTGGACGGTCGGCGCCTCGTTGTCCACCTTACACCGCGGCCCTCTACGCAGGCGTGCTGGACCCCAGCGTGCGCGTCACCTCCAGCACCCTGTCTTCCATCATCAACGGCGGCGCCACCATCATGATGGCCGTCTTCATCGACCCGCACATGTCGGGCATGACGGATGACGTCATCGAGGGCAAGACCGAAGAATCGCAGTTCCGGCGGGCGGTGGTGTGGCTGGTGGGGAGCCGGCTGGCGGGGACGCTTATTGCGCAGTTTTTGCTGGTGCCGTCGGCGGTGGTGATTGTGGGGGGTGGCTAAAGGCTTGTACCTCTAGGTGATATTGCCCTCCATAAATCAATTGATCCGCCAACTGGATTTTAAGTTACCCCACTGAACAAAAAATTCAAATTTAAGAAATATTTCTCAAAAAGCATGTCGAAAATAATTTTTTGTTATATAGTCTCCCTTGCTCTATGTATAGGCATAGAGGGATAAAACATGATGTCAATCTCCCTGGAATCAAGCGCAGCGCTTGACCGGAAGATCGACAGCACAATCATATAGACGATCTGCATAACGATCTCCTTGATTACATGGTAATACATTTCTAACATACGTGGCTTGGCTCGATTCGTCGGGTGTAATGGCAAGAGACAGACTGCTGGCCTAATCCGGAGGGGTAATTTTAGATTGCCACCATCTCAACTCCTCCGGTTTGCTAGATTTCATAGAAATAAACCAATGAAAAAGAATGGAACTAAATACCCGTGGTTTAGGAGAAGAGGCTACCCTCATTTTGACCATCCAATTTCTGTTCGTGACGCATCTCTGATTGTAAAAGATCCAGCAGAAGTAGCAAAGCACAGCTTCCTTCCATTTATCAACTTCTCAGTTAAAACATTCAAAGCAAAACGCCATGAAATCACAAAAAAGGTTCATCGCGTTGCGAAAATTCGACCAATCGCATATGCGTCTCACGTGGATTCCCACATCTATGCATATTACGCACATAACCTCTCAAAAATTTATGAAAAATCGATTAATCAAAAAGGATTAAATAATTGCGTACTTGCTTTTCGCCCGTTAGGGAAAAGCAATATTGACTTTGCAAACGATGCCTTTGAAAAAATTAAAGCGTCTGAAATTTGCTATGTCCTAGCACTTGACATCACAGGTTTTTTTGACAACATCGATCATTGCCTATTAAAAAAGATATGGAGTGAATTACTGGAGGTTGATAAGTTACCCAGTGATCACTGGGCCATATTTAAGTCTCTAACACAATTCGCGTCCGTCCATCAAGTTACACTCTATGAATTGCTAGGAATTTCCTTAAATAACAAGAAATCTGGAGGGCCGAAGCTTTGTTCAATTCAAGATTTCCGCGATAAAGTTCGCCCCGCAAAATTAATAAACGTAAACAAATCAAAAAAAGGGATTCCTCAAGGATCTCCAATAAGCACACTACTATCAAATTTATACATGATCGACTTTGACGTAGTTCTTAAGAATTACGCTGATTCCTGTGGTGGATACTACTTAAGATATTGTGATGACATATTACTTATAGTTCCACCAACTAGGAAAATTGAGGCTGAAAGCATTGCAATAAGTGAAATAAAGAAACTTAAGCTAGACATAAATTCAAAGAAAACAGATAGAGTTGATTTTTATTTTGATGAGCATGGTGTATTTACGGCAAACAAACCGCTACAATATTTGGGGTTTATGTATGATGGAAAGAAAATCATTCTTAGATCTGCGTCATTGGCAAAATATTTTGACAAAATGAAACGCGGGGTTCGAACCGCAAAAGCAACAATGTCAAAACGAAACATCTCTCGTCAAAATAGAGGCGCACTAGAAAAAGACCTTTTCAGAAAGTCTTTATATAAGCGTTACACATATCTTGGACGTAGAAATTTCATTTCATATGGATTTACTGCAGCTCGAAAAATGAATTCGCCAGCCATACGGAAACAATTGCGTGGCCTTTGGGGTAGGTTACAGAATGAGATCGATAAAGAATAACAAAGAACCTTTCCTCTTCTACAATAGTGGCATTATAATTGCAAAAAAATAAAAAGCCGCTGTCTCCCGACAGCGGCTTTCTCATTTCTACCCCAGCAGCAGCGCCTGAACTCCAGCGCTGCCCTGCAAGCGAACTGATTACCCCACAAACTTCCGCGCATTCCTGAACATGCGCATCCATGGCGAATCCTCGCCCCACGCTTCAGGGTGGTAGGACTGCTGCACCGAGCGGAACACGCGCTCCGCGTGCGGCATCAGCACGGTGAAGCGGCCGTCTGGCGTGGTGACGGAGGTGATGCCTTCCGGCGAGCCGTTCGGGTTGTACGGGTACGCTTCGGTGGCGGCGCCCTTGTTGTCGACGAAGCGCATGGCTTTGATGACCTGGGTGATGTCGCCCGTTTGCGAGAAGTCGGCGTAGCCTTCGCCGTGGGCGATGGCGATGCCGGCCTGGGTGCCGGCCATGCCGTTGAAGAAGATCGATGGGGAATCCATCACTTCGACCATGGCAAAGCGGCCTTCGAATTTCTCCGACTTGTTGCGCGTGAATTTAGGCCAGGCGTGGGCGCCGGGGATAATGGACTTCAGATTGCTCATCATCTGGCAGCCGTTGCAGATACCCAGGCCGAAACTGTCCGTGCGGTTGAAGAAGCGCGCGAACTGTTCCGCCAGGCTGGCGTTGAACAAAATCGTTTTCGCCCAGCCTTCGCCCGCGCCCAGCACGTCGCCGTACGAGAAGCCGCCCACGGCGATGACGCCCTGGAAGTCGTCCAGCTTGACGCGGCCCGCAATCAGGTCGCTCATGTGCACGTCGACCGCCGTGAAGCCTGCCTGGTGCATGACGTAGGCCGTCTCGATGTGCGAGTTGACGCCCTGCTCGCGCAGGATGGCGACACGGGGACGCACGCCGGTGGCGATGAATGGCGCGGCGATGTTCTCGTTCTGGTCAAACGTGACGATAGGCGACATGCCCGGGTCTTGCACGTCCAGCAGGCGGTCGTATTCGGCGTCCGCGCAGGCAGGATTGTCGCGCAGGCGGGCGATACGCCAGCTCGTTTCGCTCCACAGGCGGTGCAGTTCCGCGCGCGGCTGGGTGTAGATCAGCTTGGCGTCGCGCGTGAATTCGATCACGTCGCGGTCGTTCAATTTGCCGATGATATGGCTGCAGGCGCCCAGGTTGAAGGTGCGCAGCACGTCCATGACCAGCGATTTTTCTTCCGCGCGCACCTGGATGACGGCGCCCAGCTCTTCGCTGAACAGGGCGCGCAGGGTCAGTTCGTTGCGGCGTTCCGCTACCTGGCCGGCCCAGTTCTTGGCGTCGCCCCAATCGCTGGAATGCTCGCCTTCCATGGTCAGCATGTCGAGGTTGACGGACATGCCCGTGTGGCCGGCGAAGGCCATTTCCGTCAGGGTGGCGTACAGGCCGCCGTCCGAACGGTCATGGTAGGCCAGCAGCTTGTCGTCGCTGTTCAGCTTTTGGATGGCGGCGAAGAAGCCTTTCAAGTCGTCCGCGCTGTCGACGTCCGGCGTGGCGTTGCCCAGCTGGCCCATGACCTGTGCCAGCGCCGAGGCGCCCAGGCGGTTCTTGCCGCGGCCCAGGTCGATCAAGATCAAGGAGGTGTCGCCCTGGTCCGTTTTCAGCTGCGGCGTGAGCGACTTGCGCACGTCCGTGACTGGCGCGAACGAGGAGACGATCAGCGACACGGGCGAGGTAACGGATTTCGCCGCGCCCGTGCTCTCGTCTTTCCACGTCGTGCGCATCGACAGCGAATCCTTGCCGACGGGGATGCTGATGCCCAGCGCCGGGCACAGGTCCATGCCGACGGCTTTGACCGTGTCGTACAGGGCCGCGTCCTGGCCAGGCTGGCCGCAGGCGGCCATCCAGTTGGCGGACAATTTGATGTCGGAGATGTCGCTGATTGCTGCGGCGGCGATGTTGGTGACGGCTTCGCCCACGGCCATGCGGCCCGAGGCGGCGGCGTCGATGACGGCCAGCGGCGTGCGTTCGCCCATGGCCATCGCTTCGCCCAGATAGCCCTCGAAGCTCATGGTGGTGACGGCGCAATCGGCCACCGGCACTTGCCATGGTCCCACCATCTGGTCGCGCACAGTCATGCCGCCCACGCTGCGGTCGCCGATGGTGATCAGGAAGGATTTGTCGGCCACGGTAGGCAGCAGCAGCACTTTTTGTGCCACATCCGTCAAGTCCATGCCCGTCAGGTCGATGGCAGGGAAATCATTGGCCACGTGGACCACGTCGCGCTGCATCTTCGGCGGCTTGCCCAGCAAGACGTCCATCGGCATGTCGACCGGTTCGTTGCCCAGTTCCGGGTCGATCAGCTTCAATTGACGCTCTTCGGTGGCCACGCCCACGGCGGCGAACAGGCAGCGTTCGCGTTCGCACATGGCTTTGAACAGGGGCAGGCTTTCCGGCGCGATGGCCAGGACGTAGCGTTCCTGCGACTCATTGCTCCAGATTTCCTTCGGCGCCATGCCCGATTCTTCCAGCGGGATCTTGCGCAGGTCGAAAATCGCGCCGCGCTTGGCGTCGTTGGTGATTTCCGGGAACGCGTTCGACAAGCCGCCCGCACCCACGTCGTGGATGGAGATGATCGGATTGTCCGCGCCCATTTGCCAGCAGGCGTTGATGACTTCCTGGGCACGGCGTTCCATTTCCGGATTGCCGCGCTGGACGGAATCGAAGTCCAGGTCGGCTGTGTTGCTGCCCGTCGTCATCGACGAGGCGGCGCTGCCGCCCATGCCGATGCGCATGCCCGGGCCACCCAGCTGCACCAGCAGGCTGCCGACGGGGATGTCGTTCTTGTGCGTGTGCTGCGCCGAGATATTGCCGATGCCGCCGGCGATCATGATGGGCTTGTGGTAGCCGAAGACTGCGTCCGGTGCGCCGGCTTCCTTCGCGCCGACGTTCTGTTCATACGTGCGGAAGTAGCCGCCCAGGACGGGACGGCCGAATTCGTTCGAGAACGCGGCGCCGCCCAGCGGGCCTTCGATCATGATCTGCAGGGGCGAAGCGATGCGTTCCGGTTTGCCGTATTGCTCCGCATCCGTGCGGGAAGCCAATGGCGCCGTCACGGAAGCGGCCGTTTCCCAGCTGCGCACGGCGTTCGGCAGGGACAGGTTCGATACGGTGAAACCCGTCAGGCCAGCCTTCGGCTTGGCGCCGCGGCCCGTCGCGCCTTCGTCGCGGATCTCGCCGCCCGCGCCCGTGGAGGCGCCGGGGAATGGAGAAATCGCCGTCGGGTGGTTATGCGTTTCCACCTTCATCAGGGTGTGCGTCAGTTCGTTTGACGCCGCATATTCGTGCTTGTCGCCACGCGGGTAGAAGCGCGAGACCGTCGCGCCTTCCATGATCGAGGAATTGTCGCTGTAGGCGACGACGGTGCCCTTCGGCTGCAGTTCGTGCGTGTTTTTGATCATGCCGAACAGGGACTTGGTCTGCGCCACGCCGTCGATGGTCCAGTCGGCGTTGAAGATCTTGTGGCGGCAATGCTCGCTGTTCGCCTGCGCGAACATCATCAGTTCCACGTCCGTCGGATTGCGGCCGGCCTTGGTAAAGGCGGCGTCCAGGTAGTCGATCTCGTCTTCCGACATCGCCAGGCCCAGCTCGACGTTTGCCGTTTCCAAAGCACGCTTGCCCTGCCCCAGCAAGTCGATCGATTCCAGCGGGCGCGCTTCCAGGGTGCGGAACAGGTCCTTGGCGTCGTCCGCGCTGCGCAGCACGGATTCCGTCATACGGTCGTGCAGCAGGTCGGCCACGGCCTGCACCTGCTCGTCCGTCAATTTGCCCGCGCCGATGGCGCTGCCCAGGATGCCCGATTTCAGGTTGATGCGGAAAGCGATGCCGCGTTCGACGCGCTTGATGTGCGCCATGCCGCAGTTGTGCGCGATGTCGGTGGCCTTCGAGGCCCACGGCGAGATCGTGCCGAAACGGGGAATGACGAAGAATTCTTCGGCAGCGCCTTCCGTATTGTCGGCGTGGGCCGGTTCGCCGTACGTCAGCAAGGCGCCCAGGCGCGTGCTGTCGTCGTTGGTGAGCGGCGCGCTGGCATCGATGAAATGGACATAGCGTGCTTGCACGGCAACAATCGCAGGCGAAACGGCTTGCAGTTGGCTTAACAGACGGTGGCTACGGAAATGGGACAGGGCATTGGAACCCGGCAGTATCAACATGATTGGAAGGTGGTTGATGCAGCGTGGCTGCGGGTTAAAGGTAGGTATGACAATATCTTTCGTACGGCAAATTTCCTTTGCGCGCATTATACCCGTTTTACCCCTGCCTTATGACCGGAACTTGGGGCTTTGCTCCCCTTTTGCCCCGCAAAGCGGCCATTTTTGACGCGGCAACAACACCGCGGGTACGCCTCAGGCGCCTCAGGCGATCACATAGCGGTTCTTGCCCTGGCGCTTGGCCAGGTACAGCGCTTCGTCGGCCAGCCGATAGCTGTGGCCCAGGTCCTTGCCCCGGTCCAGCTCGGCCACTCCCACGCTGATCGACACGAACTGTGCCGCCAGGAAGCCCTGGCTGACGGCCTCGACCAGGGTGCCGGCAAACGCGCGCACGGCCTCGCGGTCGCCCGCGTAGACGACGCCGAATTCCTCGCCGCCCAGGCGCCCGCACAGATGGCCTTGCGCCTTGTCCGCGATGATGGCGGCCGTGCGCACCAGCACTTCGTCGCCCGCATCGTGGCCCTGCTGGTCGTTGATGACCTTGAAATCGTCGATATCGATCATCAGGAAATACAGCATGCCGCCGTTGGGCGCGCCATGCATCTGCTGGGCCCGCTGCGTGAACATGCGGCGGTTGTTCAAGCCCGTCAGGCCGTCCTGGAAGGCCAGCCGCGTCAATTCCACCTTGGAGTGATAGTTGCGCAAACGCAATAAGCTGAAGCTGACATTCAGCGCCAGCCCGAACAGCACGCTGACGGCGATCATCAATGGCGCCCACGATTCGTCCGGCAAGCCCGCGTTCACGGGATACAGGCCGTGACCCACGTTCCACCACACGCCGGCCACCACGGCCAGGTAGCTGAGGCCGCCATTGAAGATGGAAGCGATGGCCAGGGTCATGAAGACGCCCACGGGCAAGACCCAGAAACTGGCGTGGTGGACGGCGTCGGCCATGGTGCGCAGGCCGAAGGTCAGGGTCAGCACGGCGCAGGCGCCCGTAATCGTCAGCACGGGCAAGGTGGTGCAGCGGTAGCGCACGATCAGGCTCGCCAACATGCCCAGCAGCGCCAGCACGGCATGCGCCTGGTTCGGATGATAGGGTTCCGGCATCAGCAGCCACGTCAGGCTGTAGGCGATGATGCCCAGCAGCTGCGTGACCATGCCGACCCGGTGCAATTCCGCAAAATACGTGTGCTGCTGTTCGCTGTTGCCGCCAAATGCAAGGGGTACGGCGACGCGCCGCAAAATAGACAGATCTGTAACACGCATGACGGGTATCAACAGCTGAGAGGGAAAAAGCGCCCGGTAAAGCCTTGCGCATGCTTTCCGCAGCATGGCGCGGGATGCAACAAATGTTGCATTTCTAAAATACTATCACGGTAGTCGAGAAATGGCCGTAAAAACAGCTGCCCGCACCGCCGCCATGCCCCCCCATGTCATGAAATACAACGCCGGACGGCGCCTGGCGCACCTGCCCTTGCGTGCCGCGTCCGATTGCACGCATTTTGCTGGCAGTGCCGGCCGGCTTTGCAGTATGCTGATAAAAAATAATACGGCCTGACAGATGCATATAAATAGAGTCTCCACAAATGACCGAACAGATGAACGAGAGCTGAACAATGCCAGAAACTAGCGACTTATCTGTCCTGATCGTCGACCCGAACCCCAGCATGCGGGGCAACCTGCACAATATGCTGAACCAGGCGGCCATCACCAAGGTGGAATATGCCGTCAATTCCGGCACGGCCATCCGCCTGCTGACGAAGAAACCGTTCGATATCATCCTGTGCGAATACGATCTTGGTAGTGGCACGGACGGCCAGGACGGCCAGCAATTGCTGGAAGACTTGCGCCACCACAAGCTGATCGGCCTGTGGACGATCTTCATCATGCTGACCTCGGAAGCCATCCACAGCAAGGTGATCAGCGCCGCCGAACTGACCCCGTCCGACTACATATTAAAACCGTTCACCGTCGATGTGCTGAGCGGACGCATCGCCCGCGCCATCGAGCGGCGCGCCGTCTTCCTGCCCACCTACCAGTTGATCGACAAGGGCGACCTGCGCGAAGCCGTGAAAAGCTGCCGCGCGGCCGAACTGCAGCATCCGCGCCTGGCAGCCGATTTCACCCGCCTGCGCGCCGAACTGCACCTCACCCTGGGCGAATGGACGGAAGCGGAACAGCTGTACGCCGACATGCTGGCCACGCGGCCCATGGCCTGGGCCCACCTGGGGCTGGCGCGCACCCTGTTCGAGCAGCAGCGCCACGAAGAAGCGCAGGACACGCTGCTGGAACTGGTGGAAGCCTATCCCCGCTTCATGGCCGCCTACGACCTGCTGGCGCAAAACCATGAAGCCATGGGCCAGCAGCTGCAGGCCAAGAAAATCCTCGAAGACGCGGTGGCCATTTCGCCGCACATGGTGCGCCGCTTGCGCCACCTGGGCGGCATCGCGTTCGACACGGGCGATATCGGCGCGGCCGAACGGGCCTACAAGCAGGTGGTGACCAAAGCGAAGTACTCTGAATTCCGCGACCCGGAAGACCACGTCAACCTCGTGAAAACGCTGGTCAAGAAAGGCGACGCGCCGCAGGCCAGCGGCGTGCTGCGCGACATGGAGCGCTCCTTGCGGGGCGGCGCCAACGTGGAAGCGTGCCGCGCCATCTCGGCCGCCATGCTGCATGAATTGTCGGGCAACGACATCGCCGCCGCCAGCGAACTGCAGCTGGCCGCCGCCGCCCTGGACACGGCGCGGGGCCTGTCCACGCAGCTGAAGGTGGGCCTCGTGCAAAGCTGCCTGAAAAACAATCTGGAGCAGGCCGCCTCCGACGTCATGATGAAGCTCGTCAACGAGGCGGACAGCGAAGTGACGATGGAAGCGGCCGTCGACGTGTTTGAAAAGGCGGGCCGCCACGACCTGGCGCAAGGCATGGGCCAGCAGATCAGCAACCAGGTGCAGGAACTGATGCAGGATGCGGCCAGCAAGTCGGAAAGCGGAGAGCTCAAGGGCGCCGTGTTCGTGCTGCGCCAGGCCCTGCGCAAGACGCCGGGCAACCTGCCCGTGCTGTTCGCCTCCGTCGAGGCCATCCTGCGCCAGCTCAACATGCTGGGCTGGGAAGCGCCGCTGGCCGAACAGGCGCAGCACCAGCTGCAGGTGATCCGCAAGATCGACCCCAAGCATCCGAAGCTGGAATCGCTGAAGCAGCAGTATGCGGCCACGCAGCACAAATACGGCATCGCTACCTGAACCTGCCGCAAGCCCGTGACTGCCGGTGGCATGGAACGGAAGCGGAAGCAGCTGCGCCCAAAACCGGTGCCGGCGAATTTTTCCACAACATATTGCACAATATATTGTATGCTGGGGCTTCACCGAGGGAGGTAACATCAGAATGCGCCATCACCTGTTTCTGCTTCAAACCCTGTCGGCACTGTCCATCATGTGCGCACCGAGCGCTTTTGCCGAGGCGCTGGGCATCTCACGAGACGAAAAAGGCGCGATCATCGCCTCCCTCGACAGCACCCTGCAGGCAAACTACCCATTTCCGGACATCGCACGAAAAATCAGGCCCGTGCTTCAGGAACATCTGAAAAAGGGAGCGTATGACTCGGCGACCACGAAGGCAGAGTTTGCGAGCAAGCTGACCGACGATCTCGTCAAGGTCAGCGGCGACCTGCACTTCCTGGTGGCCACCGACCCGGAATGGATCGCGGAATTCAAGGCAAAGGCCAACCCGGCGCTCAAGGCCAAGGTACGACGAGAAGAAGCCAGCCGGCTGGAGGAAAGCAATTTCGGTTTCGATGAGGTCGCCCGCCTGACGGGAAATATCGGTTATATACGCTTCAGCTATTTTGCCGATCCTGAATTTGCCCATGATACGGCGGCATCCGTCATGCGCCTCGTGGGCAATACGGATGCCGTCATCATCGATTTGCGCTATAACAATGGCGGACACCTGGAAATGGCGCAATTTCTTGCGAGCTATTTCTTCTCCAGCGAGAAAGACCAGCTGCTCTTCGACTACTATTACAACGAGGATGGCAAGCGCATCCAGCGCGGGCAATGGGTGCTGCCGGGCTTGCCGGGCAAGCGCATGGTGGACAAGCCCGTCTACATCCTCACCGGCTCCACGTCGTTTTCTTCCGCAGAATGGTTTTCCTATGCGATGAAAAAGCTCGGACGAGCCACCCTGATCGGGGAGCGGACGGCCGGCGGCGCGCATCCGGTGGCGCGCAAGCCGCTCAACGATGATTTTTTCGTGCAAGTGCCGATTGGCCAGATCCAGGATCCCGTTGACCGTGGCGACTTTGAAGGCGTCGGCGTGCAACCCGATATTGCCAGCCCCTCCATTCGCGCGCTGCCTGTGGCGCACAAGCTGGCGCTTGAAAATCTGGCGAAGACCGATGAGGCCAGGCGCACGGAATTGGCCTGGCTGCTCCCCGGCCTGACGGCCGCTGTCGAGCGCCCGCACATCGATGCCGCGATGTTGACGCAAGCTGCCGGAAAATACGAAGGCCGCCAGCTCATCCTGGACAACGGCATACTTTACTATCTCTGGCGCGACCGCTTCCGCGTCGCGCTTGAGCCGATAGGGCCCGACCTGTTCGCGGTGGAAGGCGTGTCGGATTTTCGATACCGCCTGAATACCTTGGACGGAAAAGTAACGGCGCTGGAACGCGTAAACAAGGACGGCAGCATCCAGAGGTACCAGCGCCTTGACTAGGAAAACGCATTCCCCGGCCCCGATCGATGACGCCGTGTTTCTCGGCCGCGCCGTCGAACGGCTGAGCGTCCTGATCGCCGAACAATCCCAGATTGTCTTCGATACGATGGGGATCGTCATCCCCGTTCGTTCGTGTTCGCTGATGACTGTTCTTGCAACGCTGGGCGCGGCCTCGGCGTCGGATCTGGCGCGCGAACTCGGACACTCGCACCAGCTGGTCATGCAAAAGATACCCAAGCTGCTGCGCCTGGGCCTCGTACAGTACCGGAGCGATGACCATGATGCGCGGCGGCGGATATTCATGCCCACGGAGGAAGGCCTGTCGCAGCTTGCGAAATTCGGGCAATGCACGGTGCTGATACGGGAGGCCTATGCCGGCTTGTTTGCCGAGGTGGGAGACGTCAGGCAATTCGTGGACCGGGCTACCGATGCGCTCAACGAGAAGCCGCTGGACAAGCGCATAACACCCCCGGCTTGACGGCGGCGCCGGCAGGCCGTGGCTTTCGTGCCGCCCGCCCCGGCCGCGATGGCGCCATGCCCCCGTGGAGTTAAGCTGGAAATTCCCCTTGCATGTAGCTTTTCCAAAGGTTGTTAATAAATTCAACATCCAGCTTGTTCTTGCATGCCAGCGCAATCAGGCCCATATCGTCCGATACGTATGCAGCAAGATCAGCGTTTTTAGTGATTTGATAAACCTTCTTGTATGCCGCTTCTCTTACCTCCCTGACCTGACCATCTTCAGGCGGGCAAGACGATGTTACTTTTTCATGGCTCATACTCCATGCATGATCAAAATCAAAAGAATCTCGCGCGTCTAATTTTGCATCCCAGTCGGTGTTTTTCCTGAAAACACGCTCAAGCAGGATATCGCCGTTGATTCTGGATAAAATCTCACTTGTCGCTGTGATAGCGCCATGCTCGATACTCACTTCAGTCGCCATTTTTCTACGCCCTTCATCAAGTCACCATGCTGTGATTGTAGCGGTGAATCGCCCTTGCCAGCCCAGGCGCACGGCAAGGACAGCATATCGGGCTTGCGCGCATGCCACCGAGCGCGCCGTTTGCCCGTCACTGTTGCGCTTTCATTTATCGCAAATCCGGAGCACACTATTTTTTGCAAGCGTATCGATTTGTGTGCAATGAACGTCTCAGGGATGCAGCACCGGTTGCCCATGCCACCTTGACCAGGGAAGCGCCATGAAAAAACAGATCATCCTCAACCTGCCCGTGAAGGACCTGGACAAATCCAGGGCCTTCTTTTCCGCGCTCGGCTTTACCTTCGATCCCCGCTTCAGCGGCGAGAATGCGGCATTCATGAATATCGCCGGCGACACCATCCAGGCCATGCTGACGGCCGAACCGTTCTTCCAGTCCCTGATCGACAAGCCGGTCGCAAATGCCAGGGAAACCAATGAACTCGTCATTTGCCTCAGTTGCGACAGCCGGGAAGAAGTGGACAGCCTGATCGCCAAGGCCGTCGCTGCCGGCGGCCGCACGCCGCATCCGCCCGAAGACCATGGCTTCATGTACGACCAGGGCTTCGAGGATATCGATGGCCACCTGTGGAACCTGGTGTGGACGGCGCCAGAGGCCTGACGCCGAGCATCGACCGCCCATCGCAGGACCTGATCCGATGCCATGGGCGGCCCGCAGTCTTTATTTCCGCGCCACCCGCGCCACCACCAGTTCGATCAGTTCCGCGATCAGGGGACGGAAGGTGGCCGCATTGCCGCCCTGCCCCAACATCACGGTGCGCGTGGTCAGGTGCGAGAACACGGCGTCGAACAGGATCTGCGGCAGGTTGGAAAACGAGGCGTCGGGCGCAATGCGCCCTTGCGCGCGCTGCTGCTCCAGCAGGCGCAAAATCAGCGCATGCCACACTTGCGGGCCGTGTTCGTACCAGGTCAGGCCCACGGCGGGCACGGCGGCCGCGCCCGTGACGACGAGGCGGTAGAAATCCACATGGCGGGGGCTGGTGACGACGGCCACCAGTTCAGCGAGAATCAATTGCAAGCCCTGTTCCAGGCCCGCTTGCGAGGTATCGAGCCGGCGCAGGTCGATGATGAAATCGGCGCACAGGTATTCGACCACGGCCACCAGCAGCTCCTGCTTGCTGCCGAAATAGCGGTAGGCCGTGGCTTTCGAGCCGCCCGCCTCGGCCACGATGGCGTCCATGCTGACGCCGTCGTAGCCGGATTGCAGGAACAGGTCCGCCGCCGCCACCAGCAGCTTGCGCCGCCGCTCCTCGCTTCGATTGCTGGGGGAAGCTGGAACGGTGCGCAACTGGGGCATGAAGCAAACTCTTACGGTGTCTTGGGAAGCGCGTATGCTATCACGTAATCTCCCCGGTCCGGGCTCTGGCGGGCGCCGCCCGCCACCACCACGACATACTGGCGGCCCGACCTGGGCGACACATACGTCATCGGCGTGCCTTGCGAACCGACGGGCATGCGCGCCTTCCACACTTCGCGTCCCGTGGCGATATCCATGGCGCGCAGATAGTAATCCTGCGTGCCCGCATAAAACACGAGGCCCGACGCCGTGCTGACGCCGCCGCCCAGGGTGGGCATGCCCAGCGGGATGGGCAGATTCGCGCGCACGCCGTGGATGACGGCATCGCGCACCGTGCCGGCCGGACGCTCCCACACTTTCGTGCGGGTCTTGAGGTCGATGGCGGCAAACACGCCCCAGGGCGGGCTTTGGCAGGGAATGCCCAGCGGCGAATTGAAGGCCTTGTGGTCGATGACGAACGGCGTGCCATCCATGGGATAGGTGCTGCCCACGCCGTGGCCCGACGTCAGCTTGGCCACGTCCACCGTCTCGCGCGGCACCAGCCTGACCACTTGCGGCATGCGGATATCGTTGACGAACATATAGCCATTGCTTTCATCGACGGCCGCCCCGCCCCAGTTGAAGCCGCCGTAGTAGCCCGGATAGATCAGGGTCTCCTGCGTGCCCGGCGCCGTGAACTCGCCTTTGTAATTGAGCTTGCGGAAGCTGATGCGGCAAGCCAGCTGGTCGAAGAAGGTGGCGCCCCACATGTCGCGCTCCGTCAGGGTCTCCGCCCCCAGGGCCGGCATGCCGGTGGAATATGGCTGCGTTTTCGACACCCAGTCGCCGGCCGCGTGTTCCTGCGGCACGGGCTTTTCCACCACGTCGGCAATCGGCTTGCCCGTGCGACGGTCCAGCATGAAGATCTGGCCCCGCTTCGTCAGCTGCACCAGCGCGGGAATCTTGCCGCCCTTGCCGTCCGGGACGTCGTACAGGGCCGGCTGCGCGGCCACGTCGTAATCCCATATGTCGTGGTGGACGGTCTGATATGTCCACCGCTCGCGGCCCGTGGCCATGTCGAGGGCGACGATGGCCGACGCATATTTTTCCGTCAGCGGCGGGCGCTTGCCACCCCAGAAGTCGGGCTGCTCGTTGCCCGTCGGCAGATAGACGAGGCCCAGCGCATCGTCGAAGGCAGGCGTGGACCACATGTTCGGCGTGCTGCGCGTGTAGGTCTGCCCTTCCGGCGGCAGCTTGGTGATGGCCGGATTGCCCAGGTCCCAGGCCCACACCAGTTCCCCCGTGTCGGCGCTGTAGGCGCGCACGACGCCCGACGGTTCATCGGTGGAGCGGCCATCGAAGACCCAGCCGCCGAGGATGATCAGGTTGCGCGCCACCGTGGGCGCGGACGTGTAGGCGTAGTACGGCACGTTCATCTTCACCTTGCCCAGGCCGACGGTGAGGTCGACGGAACCCTTGTCGCCGAAACCCTCGCACTGCTTGCCCGTCTGCGCGTCGATCTCGATCAGGCGCGCATCCATGGTCACCTGCACGATGCGCCTGGCGCACACGCCCGCCTGCGGCGCGCTGGCCGCCTGCATGCCCTCAAACTGGAACGGTTTTGTCACGGTGGCCGGCTCGTAATAGCCCACGCCGCGGCAGCGGTTCCACGTCTTCGTGTTGGCCGGCCTGGGATCGAAGGTCCAGCGCTCCTTGCCCGTGTCCGCGTCGAGCGCGATCACCTTGCTCGTCGGCGTGCACGTGTAGATGGTGTCACCGATCTGCAGCGGCGTGTTCTGCGATTCGGACGCGCCCTCGGCCAGTTCGCCCGTGCGGTAGCGCCATGCCACCTGCAGCCGGCCGACGTTGGCCTTGTCGATCTGCGTGTAGGGCGCGAAGCGCGTGCCCTTCGGCCCGTTTGCATAATGCGCCCAGTTGGCGCTGCCGTCATTGACGGCCGCCACGCCATCCTGCTGCGGCTGCACCGTGGCCTCCAGCACGCCGTGCGGCTGGAACATGGAGGCAAAGCCGGCCGCCAGCACGACGGCAAACAAGGCGGCGAAACCGCGCGACTGGCCGCTGTGGCTGCGGCCTGCCAGCCACGGATGCACGAGGGCGGCGACGAAGCCGATGACGAGGAAAGGCGCCAGGCGCGGCACCATGGGCCAGAATGCAAAGCCGGTTTCCCAGACGGCCCAGGCCAGGGTCGAGATCAGCAAGGCGCCGACGATGGCGCCGGCCAGCCGTTTGCGGCGCAGATACAGCATGCCGGCCAGGAGCAGGCCGAGTCCGGCCAGCAGGTAGTAGCAGGAACCGCCGAGGGTAATCAGTTCGATGCCGCCCGCCGCCAGGGCCAGGCCGGAAAGTCCGAGGAAAATGCCAAAAACCGCCAGGGCAATGCGCTTGCCCCTGGAGACCGGCAGGATCGCCGCCGCTCCATTCTTTGTTGAAGTGTCCATTTTTTATCCATGACGCCGCCCCTGCCCAGGCAAACACGCGGGGATGGCTGATTTTTTAAATCTACGTAGTAAAACTGTACTGTACGGTTTCATTTTATGCCGGTTTTTGACGCAAGGAAAGAAAAATTGATGTTGGAGCTTGATTTTTGGCGGGATGGGATGATTTGGCGGGGATGTCGGATTAAGGGGTCAGACCCGATGGGTCTGACCCCAGCCTTGTGCGTCGCTCGGAGTATCCAATGATGCTCAGGGCTCAGCACCGGAAAAGCTGGGGTCGGACCCGACGGGTCCGACCCCTTGTCGAATTACTCAGCCAGCGACGCCATGTCAATCACAAAACGATATCTGACATCGCTTTTCACCACGCGCTCGAACGCCTCATTGATATCCTGGATGCGGATGATCTCGATGTCCGACACAATATTGTGCTTGCCGCAGAAGTCCAGCATTTCCTGGGTTTCCTTGATCGAGCCGATCATGGAACCGGACAGGCTGCGGCGCGCGCCCACCAGGCCGAAGGCGCTGATCGGCGGCACGGCGCCGTCCGGGATGCCGACGATGACCATGCTGCCATCGACTTTCAGCAGGTTGATGTACTGGTTCCAGTCGATGGACGCGCCCACGGTGCAGATGATCAGGTCGAAGGTGCCTGCCAGTTTGCTGAACGTTTCCGCGTCGTTGGTGGCGTAGTAATGGTCGGCGCCCAGGCGCAGGCCGTCTTCGCGCTTCGACAGGGTCTGGCTCAGCACCGTCACTTCGGCGCCCATGGCGTGGGCGATCTTCACGCCCATGTGGCCCAGGCCACCCATGCCCAGGATGGCGACCTGCTTGCCGGGACCGGCCTTCCAGTGGTTCAGCGGCGAGTACAAAGTGATGCCGGCGCACAGCAGCGGTGCGGCGGCGTCCAGCGGCAGGTTGTCGGGAATCGACAGCACATAGCCTTCCTTGACGACGATGCTGTCCGAGTAGCCGCCCTGCGTGGCTGTCTTGCCATCCGCTTCCAGGCCGTTGTAGGTCTGGATCAGGCCTGGCATGTACTGCTCCAGGTCGACGTTGCGCGTCTTGCAGGTGGTGCACGAGTCGACGAAGCAGCCCACGCCCACGTGGTCGCCCACCTTGAACTTGCTGACATTGGCGCCGACGGCCGTGACGACGCCGGCGATTTCATGGCCGGGCACCATCGGGAAGGCAGCGCCGCCCCATTCGTCGCGGGCCTGGTGGATGTCGGAATGGCACACGCCGCAGTATTTGATCGAGATGGCCACGTCGTCTTCGCGCGGGGCGCGGCGCTCGAACGTGAACGGTTGCAGTGCGGAGGTGGGGCCCAGAGCGGCGTAGCCTTTGGCGATGGTGGTCATGAAAACTCCTGTATCTATATGGTTGTAACGAGGGGGACGCGTGCCGTGCATGCGATGGAGCCAGTGTGGGGCAAATGCGCGGCGCGCGTTACTGCGATCCTGCAAGACCTTTGCACGATCCTCCAAATCTGCGTAAGATCGTCCCCTGCCCGTCCTCGCCTGATGCATACTCGCCCCATGTCCACACAGATCCTTCCCCAAGATGAAATCGCCGCCCTGATCAGCCGCCATGCGCCGCGCAATGGCGACTACGCGACGGCCATCGGCAATCTCACGTTTCACCGCCAGTCCTCCACCACGGAATCGCTGTTCCACGCGGCCAGGCCCAGCGTGGCGCTGATCGCGCAAGGGGGCAAGCAAGTCACCCTGGGCACGGAAACCTTCCATTACAGCCGCATGCAGTATCTGCTGACGTCCGTCGACCTGCCGGTGCAGGTACGCGTGGTGGAGGCCAGCGAGGCGGCGCCGCATCTGTGCGTGGTGCTGGGCATCGACATCGCCGACGTGGCGGCCCTGCTGGACAGCGAAAGCGCCGGCGGCGCAGCTGGCGCGGCGCAGCAGAAAATCCTGCCCGCCACGCGCGGCATATCCGTCAGCGACGTCTCGCCCGAGCTGCTCGACGCCATGCTGCGCCTCGTGCGCCTGCTCGACAAGCCGGAAGAAATCGCCGCGCTGGCGCCCTTGATCCGCCGCGAGCTGACCTACCGCCTGCTGAACGGCCCCGTCGGCGCGCGCCTGCGCCACATGGCGCTGGCCAGCAGCCAGTCGCACCAGGTGGGCCAGGCCATCGACTGGATCAAGCACCATTACGCGCAGCCGCTGCGCATCGAGCACCTGGCCGGCATGGCGAACATGAGCATGTCCTCGCTGCACCACCACTTCAAGGCGATTACCGCCATGACGCCGATGCAGTACCAGAAGCTGCTGCGCCTGCAGGAGGCGCGGCGATTGATGCTGGTCGAGCGAATCGACGCGGGCACGGCCGGCTACCGGGTCGGCTATGCCAGCGAATCGCAGTTCAGCCGCGAATACAGCCGCCAGTTCGGCCGCGCGCCCATGCGCGACGTGGGCCAGGTGCGCGCGCAGCTCAGCGGCGCCGGCGCCGGCACGGCTTATTCCGTCTTGCCGTAGCCGCCGCCGCCCGGCGTCTCGATGACGAACACGTCGCCAGCCAGCATGTCGGTCTTGCCGATATGCGCCAGGTGCTCGATGCTGCCGTCGGCCCGCTCCACGTAGTTGCGCCCCAGCGCGCCCGGCGCGCCGCCCGCCATGCCGAACGGCGAGATCAGGCGGTTGTTCGACAGGATCGCCGCCGTCATCGCTTCCAGGAAGCGCACCTTGCGCACGCCGCCATTGCCGCCGTGCCAGCGCCCCGCCCCGCCCGAACCGGCGCGGATGCCGTAGCTGTCCAGCCGCACGGGGAAGCGCCACTCGAGGATTTCCGGGTCCGTCAGGCGCGAATTGGTCATGTTCGTCTGCACCACGTCCGTGCCGTGGAAGCCGGGACCGGCGCCCGAGCCGCCCGATATCGTCTCGTAGTACTGGTACCTGGCGCTGCCGAACGTGAAATTGTTCATCGTCCCCTGCGAAGCGGCCATGGCCCCCAGCGCGCCATACAGGGCATTCGTGATGCAGGTCGAGGTTTCCACATTGCCCGAGACGACGGAGGCCGGGTACTGCGGGTTGAGCATGGAACCGGACGGAATGATGACGGTGAGCGGCTTCAGGCAGCCCGCATTGAGGGGAATCTCGTCGTCGACGAGGGTGCGGAACACGTACAGCACGGCCGCCATGCAGACGGCGGACGGCGCATTGAAGTTGTTCGGCAGCTGGGCGGACGTGCCCGTGAAGTCGATGGTGGCGCTGCGCCGCGCCACATCGACCTTGATCGCCACCTTGATCTGCGCGCCGTTGTCCAGCTCCAGCGCATAGCTGCCGTCCTTCAGGGTGGTGATGACCCTGCGCACGGCTTCCTCGGCATTGTCCTGCACGTGGCCCATATAGGCTTGCACGACAGGCAAACCGAAATGCGCGACCATGGTATGCAGTTCCTCGGCCCCCTTCTGGTTGGCCGCCACCTGGGCGCGCAGGTCGGCCAGGTTTTGCCGGGGATTGCGGGCCGGCCAGCTGGCGCCCGCCAGCAGGGCCAGGGTCTCGTCTTCGCGCATCAGCCCCGTGGCGCCGTCGACCAGCTTGAAATTGTCGATCAACACGCCCTCCTGTTCGATGCGCGTGGAATCGGGCGGCATGGAGCCAGGCGTCGTGCCGCCGATATCCGCATGGTGGCCGCGCGACCCCACGTAGAACAGGATGGCCTTGCCCTCTGCATCGAAGACGGGCGAGATCACCGTCACGTCGGGCAGATGCGTGCCGCCGTGATACGGGTCGTTCAGCATGTACACGTCGCCCGGCCGCATGGCGCCCGCATTGCGCGTCATGACGGTGCGGATGCTCTCGCCCATGGAGCCCAGGTGCACGGGCATGTGGGGCGCATTGGCGATCAGCTGGCCGGCGGCGTCGAAGATGGCGCAGCTGAAATCGAGCCGCTCCTTGATATTGACGGAATGAGCCGTATTTTGCAGGCGCAAGCCCATCTGCTCGGCAATCGACATGAACAGCTTGTTGAAGATTTCCAGCATCACGGGGTCGGCCTGCGTCCCGATCGCGACACGCCCGGGCAAGGCGACGGTCCTGCGCAGGATCAAATGGCCGTGCGGCGTGACGTCGGCGCGCCAGCCCGGTTCGATGACGGTGGTGGCGTTGGCGTCGCTGACGATGGCCGGGCCGGCGACCGTATCGCCGGGACGCAGGCTGTCCGCCCCATACAGGCCGCTGTCGCGCCACGCGCCGGCGCAGTACATTGCCACCGTTGCCAAAGGCGCCAGCGCGCCGGCGCGGGCCGCGTACGCGGGCGCTGCCGGCTGCGGCGCGTTCGAGGCGCCGATGGCTTCCACGGAAATGGCTTCGACGACCAGCGCGCGCGCCGGCATCAAGAAGGAAAAGCGTTTTTTATACGCCGCCTCAAACTGCTCCTGCATGCTGCTTGCCGTATCGAACAGCACGACAAGGGCCGAATCCGTGCCTTCGTAGCGCAGGTGCACCCTCCGCACCAGCGCGATGCGCTCCCCTGCCACGCCCTGGCGCAGCAAGTCGCCCTGCGCCAGGGCGCCCAGCGCCGCAAATTCGTCCGCCAGGTCCACGCCCATTGCTGCCTCGATGGCCTGTTCGCGCATGGCGCTCTGGTCGGCCAGGCCCATGCCGTAGGCCGACATCACGCCCGCCAGGCCGTGGATGAACACCGTACGCATGCCCAGCGCATCGGCCACCAGGCAGGCGTGCTGGCCGCCCGCGCCGCCAAAGCTGGTCAGGGTGTACTCGGTGACATCGTGGCCCCGCTGCACGGAAATCTGCTTGATGGCGTTGGCCATGTTACCCACGGCGATGGCGACATAGCCTTCGGCCACCTGCTCCGGCGTGGAATTGACCGTGCGCGCCAGCGCCTCGAACTGGGCGCGCACCGTGGCCGCATCCAGCGCTTCATCGGCGTCGGGGCCGAAGACGCGGGGGAAGAACGCGGGCTGCAGCTTGCCCAGCATGACGTTGCAGTCGGTGACGGCCAGCGGGCCGCCGCGCCGGTAGCTGGCGGGGCCGGGATTGGCGCCCGCGCTGTCCGGCCCCACCTTGTAGCGGGCGCCGTCGAAATGCAGGATGGAGCCGCCGCCCGCGGCCACCGTATGGATGCTCATCATGGGCGCGCGCATGCGCACGCCGGCGATCTGCGTCTCGAACACGCGCTCGAACTCGCCCGCGTAATGCGACACGTCCGTCGAGGTGCCGCCCATGTCGAAACCGATGACCTTGTCGAAACCGGCCAGCGCGCTGGCGCGCACCATGCCGACGATGCCGCCGGCGGGACCCGACAGGATGCTGTCCTTGCCCTGGAAGGCGCGCGCATCCGTCAAGCCGCCGTTCGACTGCATGAACTGCAGGTGCACGCCGGGCAGCTCCATCGCCAGCTGGTCGACATAGCGGCGCAGGATGGGCGACAGATAGGCGTCGACCACCGTGGTGTCGCCGCGCGCCACCAGTTTCATCATGGGGCTGACCTCGTGCGACACGGACACCTGCGCAAAGCCGGCTTCGCGCGCCAGCTGCGCCACCCGCGCCTCGTGCGCGTGATGACGGTAGCCGTGCATCAGCACGATGGCGATGGCGCGCACGCCCCGTGCATAGGCGCGTGCCAGCGCGGCGCGCGCGGCCGCCTCGTCGAGCGGCGTCACGACCTCGCCATGGGCGCCCACTCGTTCATCGATCTCGATCACGTCGCCATACAGCAGTTCCGGCAAGACGATCTGGCGCGCAAACAGCTGCGGGCGGTTCTGGTAGGCGATGCGCAAGGCGTCGCGGAAACCGCGCGTGATGGCCAGCACGGTGGGTTCGCCCTTGCGTTCGAGCAGCGCATTGGTGGCCACCGTCGTGCCCATCTTGATGGCGCCCACCTGCTCCACGGGCAGGGGCGCGCCGGGCGCAAGGCCCATCAGGCGGCGCATGCCGGCCAGCGCCGCGTCGCGGTACTGGCCCGGGTTTTCCGACAGCAGCTTGCAGGTGGCCAGGCTGCCGTCGGGACGGCGCGCCACGATGTCCGTAAAGGTGCCGCCCCGGTCGATCCAGAATTGCCAGTCCATCGCCTTGCCCCCGCGCTTATGTGAGATGGCTATTGTAGCCGCCAAACAGGGGCGCGTTTCAGGCGTGCGCGCCTTGCCTTTCGCCCGCTTCGGCCTTATGTTGAAGGCATGCTGACTAACGGAACACGCCCCATGACCCTGATCGACTCTGCAACACCGTTATATTCCATCGCCGAACTGCGCGCCATCGAACAGGCGGCCATGCGCGACCTGCCGCAAGGGCTGCTGATGCAGCGCGCGGGCCAGGCTGCCGCCAGCGCCGCCCTGAAGCTGCTGCACGCCGGGGAAGATGCCGGCGAGGCGGGCCACCGGCGCGTGCTGGTGCTGGCCGGCCCCGGCGACAATGGCGGCGACGCGCTGGAAGCGGCAGCGCACCTGGCCGGCAGCGGCACCGAGGTGCTGGTATGGCTGGCGCCCGAGGCGCAAGCCACGTCGCCCGAACGCGAACAGGCCTTGAGCCGTGCGCGCAACAGCGCCGCGCGCTGCATGGAAGCGGCGACTTCCATGGCGTCGGCCGCAGCGGGCGCGGCGCAGTGGCACCTCGTCATCGATGGCCTGTTCGGCATCGGCGCATCGCGCCCCCTGGCCGGCGAGTGCCGCGACATGGCGCAGCTGGTCAACAATCTCGATTGCCCCGTGCTGGCGCTCGACGTGCCCAGCGGCCTGCACGCGGACACGGGCGCCATCGACGGCGTCGCCATCCGCGCCACGCATACGCTCACCTTCATCGGCGACAAGCCTGGCCTGCACACGGCAAACGGACGCGATTATGCGGGCGAAGTGGAAGTAGCAAGCCTGGCCATCGACCCCGCCCTGCTGCCGCCGGCCAGGGCGCAGCTGGGGGGGCTGCACCTGTTTGCCCGCCAGTTGCAGCCGCGCCGGCAAAATACGCACAAGGGCAGCTACGGCAGCGTGGCCATCATCGGCGGCGCGCAAGGCATGGCGGGCGCGCCCATCCTGGCCGCCCGCACGGCCCTGCATGCGGGTGCGGGACGGGTGTATATCGCGTTTCCCGACGCGCCGCCCGCCTTCGACAGCGGCCAGCCGGAACTGATGTGCCGGCATGCCCGGGACGTGGATTTCTCGGGCCTGCACTTTGCCGCGCTGGTGGCGGGCCCCGGCCTGGGCGACAAGGCCGGTACGGTGGAACTGCTGCTGCGGGCGTTCGAGAGCGACAGCCCCCTGCTGCTGGACGCCGATGCCCTGAACCTGATGGCGGCCGAACCGGAGCTGCAATCGGCGCTGGCCGTGCGCACGGGCGCGGGCGCGACGATATTGACCCCGCATCCGCTGGAGGCGGCGCGCCTGCTCGACATGACGGTAGCCGAGGTGCAGGCCGACCGCCTGGGCGCGGCGCGCCAGCTGGCCACGCAGCTGGGCGTCATCGTGGTATTAAAAGGTTCGGGCACGGTGATCGCCGCGCCCGATGGCCAGGTCGTCATCAACAACACGGGCGGCCCCGCGCTGGCCACGGCCGGCACGGGTGACGTGCTGGCGGGCCTGTGCGGCAGCCTGCTGGCGCAAGGCTGGCCCGAATGGGAAGCGGCGCTCGGCGCCGTGTGGCTGCACGGCGCGGCGGCCGACGCGCTGGTGGCCGCTGGCAGCGGCCCCATCGGGCTGACGGCGGGGGAACTGATCCCGGCGATACGCAAGCTGATCAATGCCTTGTCGGCATAAGCGTATGGCGTGGGGGTGCTGGATTACGCTGCGCGAATCCAAGCTAGGGCTGCAATGATGGCAGGCAAGTAGGTGGGATGAGCGCTTCGGCGCGTCGGCGCGTCGTCCGGCTATCACCAGCAGCAATCACACCAGCCTGCCCGCCGCAATCGTAATCGTCCGTCCGCAGCGGGCCGCGATCGAACTGTCGTGCGTGACGAGCACCAGGGTCGAACCCCGTTCGCGGTTCAGTTCGAACATCAGCTGGATCACGGCTTCGCCCGTGGCCGCGTCCAGGCTGCCAGTCGGCTCGTCGGCGAACAGCAGGGGCGGCTCCGTGACGAAGGCGCGCGCCAGGGCCACGCGCTGCTGCTCGCCGCCGGACAGGTACTTCGGATAGTGCTTGAGGCGGCTGCCCAGGTTGACCCTGCCCAGCATGGCTTGCGCCTTTTTTTTCGCATCCGGGTCGCCGCGCAATTCCAGCGGCAGCATGACGTTTTCCAGCGCCGTCAAATGGGCCAGCAGCTGGAAGGACTGGAACACGAAACCGAGCTTTTCCTTGCGAAAACCGGCGCGGCCATCTTCGTCCAGGGCGAAGATATCGGTGCCGTCGAGGATGACCTTGCCCCCGCTGGGCGTATCCAGTCCCGCCAGCAAGCCCAGCAAAGTGGACTTGCCGGAACCGGAAGCGCCGACGATGGCCAGCGTCTCGGCCGTTTGCACGGTAAAATCGACTTGATGCAGGATGGTCAGCTCACCATCGGCATCGGGTACGCGCTTGGCCAGCTGGAGCACTTCGATGGCCGGCTGGGCATTTTGGCTGTTGGATGCGGCGGGCCGCTGGGCCGCTGCTTCGGACGGGAGAAAACTGGTGGAAGTCGCTTTAGGGAATTCGGGCATGCTGATCTATCTTAAAAAATTTCGTGAACAAATAAGTGTCAAAGGCAGCAGCCGCATGCGGCGGCGCACCCTGTCCTTGCTTCCTGCGGCAGCCCTGCTCCTGGTGTCAGGCATGACGACCGCCTATTCTGCACCAAAAACGCTGCTGGTGCTCGGCGATAGCCTGTCGGCCGAGTATGGGCTGGCACGGGGCACGGGCTGGGTGGCGCTGCTGGAACAGCGGCTGCAGGCGCAGAAGAACGACACGCGCATCGTCAACGCCAGCATCAGCGGCGAGACCACCAGCGGCGGCCGCGCGCGCCTGCCCGCGTTGCTGGCCAGGCACCAGCCCGATGTCGTGCTGATCGAACTGGGCGCCAACGACGGTTTGCGCGGCTTGCCCGTGGCGGCCGCCGAAGCGAACCTGCGCGCCATGGGCGACGCCGTGAAAAAGACGGGCGCACAGGTGGTGCTGGTGGGCATGCGCATGCCGCCCAACTATGGCCGCGCCTACGGCGAGCAGTTTTATGGCGTGTACGGCAAGCTGGCCAGGGAATGGAAGGCGCCTTTGGTCCCCTTCATGTTCGAAGGCATCGCCGACCAGCCGCAGCTGTTCCAGGCCGACCGCATGCACCCGAATGCGCAGGCGCATCCCACCATCCTGAAAAACATCTGGCCCCAGCTGGCGCCGTTGCTGAACGCCAAATAAGCCAGGTGTTGACGTTAGCGCTACCACGAGGCAGACATCAGGGGACAGACGGGGGCGCCGAGACCCGGCGGGGAATATGCGCCAATGCCGCGTATTCCGATCGCGAAACGACGGCCCCCAGCCTTGCGCCTCGCTCGGGCGAAGCAGGCAAGCTCGTCACCTTACCTTTAGCCTGAGCCAGAAACCTGGGGTCAGACCCGACGGGTCTGACCCCAGCTTTACGCTGGTGGCTATGGAATATTTCATGGCACGCATATTCCACAAGAGCCGACGAGGGAATTTTCGCCTATGGCAGGCATACTCCACAGACAAAAAAATAGCCGCTCGAGAGCGGCTATTTTTATGTGTGGAAACTACATCTTACGGCGCTTCCGGCGCTGCGGCGGCTGGGGCGGTGAGCGGTTTGACGATCTTCACCTTGGCCTTGGCTTTCAGGTACTCGACGTAATCGAACATTTCCTGTTGTGCCAGGATGCCGCCGATCTGGTCTTTCTCCTGCTGGCGGCGCGCTGCATCGACCTGCTCCGGCTGCTGCACCTTGCCGATGCGGTAGATGCCGTAGCCCAGGGCTGGCAGGTCCACGCCCACATAGGCTGGCAGCTTGCTCGTGTCCGCTTTCATGACTTGCGCGATGGCGGCGCGGTTGATGCCGTCCAGCTTGCTGCGCGACACCCATTGCGCTGCGCCGAAACCGGTGGCATCGCCCGAGGCCTTCAAGGCGGCCAGCTTGGTCTCGCCCGCTTTCTTGGCCAGCTTTTCCGCTTCTTCCAGGGTCACGCGCTGACGGATCATCGCTTCGACTTCCGCCAGCGGACGCTTCGAGGCAGGCTTGAATTCCACCACGCGGCCGGCGATCAGCACGTTAGGCGCCACGGTCACGGCTTCCGTGTTGCGCTTGTCCTTCAGCGAATCGTTCGAGAAGATGGCGCTCAGGAACTTGGCATTGTTGAACGGCGCCTTGCCCAGTGCCGGCGACGGCGTGCGCGACAGGTTGGCAACGGTTTCCACTTTCAGCTTCAGCTTGTCGGCCACCGGCTTCAGGCTATCGGACTGGTCATAGACGGTCTCAGTAAAGACCGTGGCCATTTCCGAGTATTTCTTGGCAGCAAATTGCTTGCGCAGGTCGGCCGTGATTTCGCCGCGGACTTCGTCCAGCGCACGCACGTGCTGCGGCTTGAGCGAGGTGACGGTCAGGATGTGGTAGCCGAAATCGGAAGCGACGACATCGCTGATTTCGCCTTGCTTGAGCTTGCTGACAGCGCTCAGCAGCGGTGCTGGCAAGCCATCCTTGCCGATCACGCCCAGGTCGCCGCCCTGTTCGGCGGACGCCGGGTCTTCCGACTTGGCCTTGGCCACGGCGGCAAAGCTGGCAGGCGCCTTGCGCACGTCAGCCAGGATGGCTTCAGCCTTGGCCTTGGCAGCTGCCTTGTCGGCGGCCGATGCATCTTTCTTGACGGCTACCAGAATGTGGCTGGCCTGGCGCGCTTCTTCCGTCGTGTAGGCTTTCTGGTTCTTCGCGTAGTAGCCGGTCACGTCGGCGTCGGTGACGTCGACTTGCTCGCCGGCAGCGCTGTCGTCCAGCACGACGTATTCGATCTTCGCTTGTTCCGGGATTTCAAAGAACTTGCCGTTCTTGTCATAGAAAGCCTTGATCATGGCGTCCGTCACTTTGACTTCCGGCACGTACTGGGCGAT
The DNA here is from genome assembly GCF_009208755.1 of Janthinobacterium sp. FT14W. Lineage (NCBI taxonomy): Bacteria > Pseudomonadati > Pseudomonadota > Betaproteobacteria > Burkholderiales > Oxalobacteraceae > Janthinobacterium > Janthinobacterium sp. FT14W. The sequence continues at coordinate 30,242 of NZ_WFLL01000024.1, forward strand.
CGGCAACAACAGTTCCTGCACTTCACGCTCTTCCGAGGTGATGTCGGACAGGCGCTTCGATACGGTGTTTGGCGCGAAGGCGGTGCCTTGCACGGCGCCAGCCAGTTGCTGCAGGGCCAGGTCGCTGCGGCGGCGCGCATCGTACATCTGCGGCGTCATGCCTTGGGCTGCCAGCATGGCCTTGTAGCGTTCCAGGTCGAATTTACCGTCCGGCAAGGTCAAGCCGGGGATGTCCAGCACTTCCTTCTGCAGCACGGCATCGCTGATGACCAGGCGGCTGCGGCCCACTTCGGCGGCCACGGCGCGCTCGGCGATCAGGTTGTCGAGGATGCTCTGGCGCGCTTCCGGCGTGTCGAACATTTTCTGGTCGAACTGCTCGCCCATCATCTGGCGGTAGCGGTCGATCTGCTGGCGTTGCGCTTCTTCATATTGCTGCTGCGTGACCACCTGGTCGCCGACCTTGGCGATGGTGTTCGCGCCGTCGCCGAAGCTTTGGTAGCCGCTGATACCGACCAGTGCAAAAGACGGGACGATGACCAGCATCAAAAGAAACTGCATCAAGCGTCGATGGGTACGAATAAATTCAAACATGGTCAGCCAATTCGGGATGAGTGGATCACTATAAAAAAAGGCGAACATGCGTTCGCCTTGATTTCTTCGGCGGAATGGACGGGACAGATGTCCACTTCCCCTTTAGATTCAACAACTTGGCGCTGGAACTAAAGCAGGATTCTGACGCCCAAGCCATTATCTCCTGATTCTACAATGCCCATAGCGCTATAGCAAGAGTAAATCAGGGCGCGCGCCCTGCCCCGGCACCGCATGCTGCGCCGCAAAACGCCGGGCGCTGTGCACGGCGGAGCGGGCGCCAGCCTGGGCATTAAACACGGCAAAGCTTAAAGGGGATTTAAATGCCGGCGCCGGCCATTTAAAAACGGCAGGCGGGAAATTGCAAATGAAGGGGCGCAAAGATAATCGGGCGCATAAAAGAAAAACCCGCGCTGCTTATTCAGCAGCGCGGGTTTCCAAATTCTGGCGGAGCGGACGGGACTCGAACCCGCGACCCCCGACGTGACAGGCCGGTATTCTAACCAACTGAACTACCACTCCTTGAGAGCGTATTTTTTTGGCGGAGCGGACGGGACTCGAACCCGCGACCTCCGACGTGACAGGCCGGCATTCTAACCAACTGAACTACCACTCCGAAAAATACACAGTACTACTTGCACTTGCATCCAGGATCGTCGTTCGAGGAACTTCGATCCTGAAATCGCGGCACCCGGAGGCGCCGCCAAATGTTTCCGGTGATTGTCACCTCACCGAAGTCCGTTAGTTTACAGCATCCTTCAAAGCTTTACCAGCTTTAAATTTTGGAACTTTTGCAGCTTCGATCGTGATCGCTTCTTTGGTACGCGGATTGCGGCCGGTACGCTCAGCGCGTTCGCTGACCGAGAAAGTGCCAAAACCAACCAGCGTCACGCTGTCGTTGTTTTTCAAAGTTTCCGTCACGCCGCCGATAACAGCGTCGAGTGCGCGCGCAGCGGCGGCTTTGGAAATGTCAGCTTTTTCAGCAATGTGGTCGATCAATTCAGTCTTGTTCACTAGCATCCCCAATTACAAAGGTATAAAACGTTTACCGTATCGTTGCGGCACTTTTGGCACCACAGCTGTCCGGCGAAAAAAATGTGCAGGCGTATTAAACAAGCCACACTGTATATGTGTCAAGCGCTTTGGGGGCGCAATTCACGTTTCAATATAAAACAAGCGCTCTAAAAGCGCTTGTTTGGGGAAAACAGGGGTAAAACGTTAGTGTTTTACTACCTCGCCGGCCGCGTCGGGCTTCGCCGCGGCGGCCGTGACAGCCTCCACTGCAGCGACTTCCGCCAACGGTTCAGGCATGCGCTCGAGGGCGATTTCCAGCACTTTGTCGATCCAGCGCACGGGCACGATCTCCAGTTTGTTCTTGACGTTGTCCGGAATTTCGGCCAGGTCCTTCACATTTTGCTCTGGAATCAAGACCGTCTTGATGCCGCCGCGATGGGCCGCCAGCAGCTTTTCTTTCAGGCCGCCAATCGGCAACACTTCGCCGCGCAAGGTGATCTCGCCCGTCATCGCCACGTCGGCGCGCACGGGAATGCCCGTGAAGACCGAAACCATGGCCACCGTCATGGCCGCGCCAGCCGAAGGGCCGTCCTTCGGTGTCGCGCCTTCCGGCACGTGGATGTGGATGTCGCTCTTCTCGAACACGTCCGCCTTGATGCCCAGGCGCTGGGCCCGGCTGCGCACCACCGTGCGGGCTGCCTCGATCGACTCTTTCATGACGTCGCCCAGGGTACCCGTGCGGATGACGCCGCCCTTGCCCGGCATCGACACGGCTTCGATGGTCAGCAGATCGCCGCCCACTTCCGTCCATGCCAGACCGACCACCTGCCCCACCTGGTTTTCTTTCTCTGCGACACCGAAATCGTAGCGGCGCACGCCAAGGAATTTGTCCAGGTTCTTCGAGTTGACGATGACTTTCTTGTCGGATTTCTTCAGCAGCAGCATCTTGACCACCTTGCGGCAGATCTTCGACACTTCCCGCTCGAGCGAACGCACACCGGCTTCCCGCGTGTAATAGCGGATGATGTCGCGCAGGGCCGACTCGGCCACGGAGATTTCCTCTTCCTTCAAGCCATTGTTCTTGATCTGCTTCGGCAGCAGGTAGCGCTGCGCGATGCTGGTCTTTTCGTCTTCCGTGTAACCGGACAGGCGGATCACTTCCATGCGGTCAAGCAAGGCTGGCGGAATGTTGTACGAGTTCGACGTGGCCACGAACATCACGTCGGACAAGTCGAAATCGACTTCGATGTAATGGTCGGAGAACGTGTGGTTCTGTTCCGGATCGAGCACTTCCAGCAGGGCCGACGACGGATCGCCACGGAAATCGGCGCCCATCTTGTCGACTTCGTCGAGCAGGAACAAAGGATTGCGCACGCCGACTTTCGACAGCGATTGCAGGATCTTGCCCGGCATCGAGCCGATGTAGGTGCGGCGGTGGCCGCGGATCTCGGCTTCGTCGCGCACGCCGCCCAGGGCCATGCGCACGAACTTGCGGTTCGTCGCGCGGGCGATGGACTGGCCCAGCGAGGTCTTGCCCACGCCCGGAGGACCGACGAAGCACAGGATAGGCGCTTTCAGCTTGTCGACGCGCTGTTGCACCGCGAGGTACTCCAGGATGCGTTCCTTGACCTTGTCGAGGCCGTAGTGGTCGCCCTCGAGCACCTTTTCCGCATTCGACAGGTCGTTATTGACCTTGGATTTCTTTTTCCAAGGCAAATTAACGAGGGTGTCGATGTAGTTGCGCACGACGGTGGCTTCGGCCGACATCGGCGACATCAGCTTGAGTTTTTTCAGCTCGTTGGTAGCCTTGTCGAGCGCTTCCTTCGGCATCTTGGCGGAAGCGACTTTTTTCTCCAGCTCGTCGAGGTCGGCACCATCTTCGCCCTCGCCCAGTTCTTTCTGGATCGCCTTGACCTGCTCGTTCAGGTAGTACTCGCGCTGCGATTTTTCCATCTGGCGCTTGACGCGGCCGCGGATGCGCTTTTCCACCTGCAGGATGTCGAGCTCGCCTTCGAGCTGGCCCAGCAGGTGCTCGAGGCGCTTGGCCACGCTGAAAATTTCCAGGATGACCTGCTTTTGCTCAAGTTTGAGCGGCAGGTGCGCGGCCACCGTGTCGGCCAGGCGGCCGGCATCGTCGATGCCCGACAGCGATGCCAGGATTTCCGGTGGAATCTTTTTGTTCAGTTTGACGTACTGGTCGAACTGCTGCACGATCGCGCGGCGCATGGCTTCGACTTCCGACTCGTCGCCCGGCTCGGACTCGAGCGGCGTCAGGTCGGCGATGAAGTGCGTCGGCGCATCGCTGATGTGGTTGATGCGGGCACGCTGCGCGCCTTCGACCAGCACCTTGACGGTGCCATCGGGCAGCTTCAGCATTTGCAGAATATTGGCGACGCAGCCAATTTCATAGATATCCGAAGGCGAAGGTTCGTCCTTCGCGGCTGCTTTTTGAGCGGCAAGCATGATGCTCTTGCCCTGCTCCATCGCAGCTTCCAGCGCCTTGATCGACTTTGGACGGCCAACGAACAGCGGTATCACCATATGCGGGAAAACGACGACATCCCGCAACGGCAATAACGGCAGTTGAGTTTGCTCAGTTAATTTGGAAGTTGTCATGGCGTACCTTATAGAAAGCGTGTTTACGATGTTGGCGCTCGCTGCCAAAACACAAGACCGGCGAGAATAAATAATTCTGTGAAACAAACATGAAGTCTATTTCGCAAAACACACCCGCATGACTGTAACAAATGCAGTTTTAACAGTAAAAAAGCCACGCGCAGCTAAGCGCCGCGAGTGGCTTTACGATTGAAGCCTGCACTCATTGATTTAAATTGTACTGCCATGCTTTAAGGAATCAAAACCCTTTTTATGCATTTGTCTCGGCAGTTTTCAATTTTCTCAGGAGGCTTTGGCAGTCTCTTGATAAATCAACAAAGGTTTGGCACCGCTGGTGATGGTATTTTCGTCGATGACGACTTTCACCACATTTTGTTCGCTCGGCAGTTCGTACATGACGTCCAGCAAAGCATGTTCCAGGATGGAACGCAGGCCACGGGCACCGGTCTTGCGCGCCAGCGCCTTCTTGGCGATCGCATGCAGGGCGGCCGGACGAATCTCCAGTTCCGCGCCTTCCATCTCGAGCAGCTTCGAATACTGCTTGATCAGCGCATTCTTCGGCTCGACGAGGATCTGGATCAGCGCCTCTTCCGTCAATTCCGCCAGGGTGGCGATGACGGGCAGACGGCCCACCAGTTCCGGGATCAGGCCGAACTTGACCAGGTCTTCCGGTTCCGCTTGCAGCATCAGTTCGCTGGCCGAGCTTTGCGACTTGCTGCGCACCGTGGCCGAGAAGCCGATGCCGCTCTTTTCGGAGCGGTTGGCGATCACTTTCGACAGGCCGTCAAAGGCGCCGCCGCAGATGAACATGATGTTGGTCGTGTCGATCTGCACGAAGTCCTGGTTAGGATGCTTGCGGCCGCCTTGTGGCGGGACGGAAGCCATCGTGCCTTCGATGAGTTTCAGCAAGGCTTGCTGCACGCCCTCGCCCGACACGTCGCGCGTGATGGACGGATTGTCGGACTTGCGCGAAATCTTGTCGATTTCATCGATGTAGACGATGCCGCGCTGGGCTTTCTCGACGTCGTAGTTGCAGCTTTGCAGCAGCTTCTGGATGATGTTTTCCACGTCTTCACCCACGTAACCGGCTTCGGTCAGGGTGGTGGCATCGGCGATCACGAACGGCACGTTGAGCATGCGCGCCAGAGTCTGTGCCAGCAGGGTCTTGCCCGAGCCGGTAGGACCGACCAGCAAGATGTTGCTCTTGGCCAGTTCGATGTCGTCTTTCTTGCCCAGGTGCTTGAGGCGCTTGTAATGGTTGTACACCGCCACCGACAGGATGCGCTTGGCAGTCTGCTGGCCGATCACGTACTGATCGAGCAAGGCGGCAATTTCTTGCGGCGTCGGCAGGTCGGATTTGGTCCCGGTCACCGTCTCGATGCTCGACGTTTCATCACGGATGATGTCGTTGCACAGGTCGATGCACTCGTCGCAAATGAACACGGACGGGCCGGCGATGAGTTTCTTCACCTCGTGCTGGCTTTTGCCGCAGAACGAGCAATACAGTAATTTTTCGCCGCTAGAGGATTTTTTGTCTGACATAAGGCATTTTGGTTGGAACTGCATTAACAATATTGCAAAATCGCAAGCCGGAGTGCGGAAGTTGCCCGCAAAGGCAGCTACCCATGGGGCAAGTCAACAACGTGCACAAGCTCCATGCTACCCGAAATAAAAGCGAAACGCCCGAACGTTTGATCGCCCGGGCGTTTACTTACGAACGTGGAGCCTATCCCGGTAGATGAATGCATCAGTATCAGGCAGCCCCTCAGAAGCGGGGACGGCGTTGCTCGTCGTAGCATGGATTACCATGCGTCCTCCTCGCGCCTTGTCCGCACTCCTGAGGAGCGACCTGCTACAGACGCTCCCTACCAAGATAGGCTCCTGCAATACCGGTAGGGGCTCATCAAGCGCGGCTGGTCAACACTTTGTCGATCAAACCATACTCAACGGCCTCGTCGGCGGACATGAAACGGTCGCGGTCGGTGTCCTTGGCGATCTGTTCGATCGACTGGCCCGTGCGCTCGGCCATGATGCCGTTCAAGCGGGTGCGCAGGTAAAGGATTTCCTTCGCCTGGATCTCGATGTCGGACGCCATGCCTTGCGAACCACCGGACGGCTGGTGAATCATGATGCGCGAGTTCGGCAGCGAGAAACGCTTGCCCTTGGCGCCGGCGGCCAGCAGGAAAGCGCCCATCGAAGCAGCCATGCCCGTGCACAGGGTCGAGACGTCCGGCTTGATGAACTGCATGGTGTCGTAGATGGCCATGCCGGCCGAGACCGAACCACCTGGCGAGTTGATGTAGAGCGAGATTTCCTTTTCCGGATTTTCGCTTTCCAGGAACAGCAGCTGGGCGACAACCAGGTTGGCCATCTGGTCATTGACCGGGCCGACCATGAAAATCAAGCGTTCCTTCAGCAGGCGCGAGTAAATATCATACGAGCGCTCGCCGCGACCGCTTTGTTCCACCACCATCGGCACCAGGCCGAGCATCTCTGTGTCCAGCGCTGGATTACGGTTCATACCTGTCATTTCATTTCCTTGTGAAGCAGTTAGGGGATACCGCCTCGACCTTACGGCAAGAGGCGGCATCCCAATACCAACTGGTTTACGCTTGTGCGTTGCTTCCCATCAATTCGTCGAAAGCAACTGCTTTCGTCGTAACTTTCGACAGGCCCAACACGTAGGTGACGACGTTTTCTTCCAATACAAGGGCTTCGATCTCACCCAGACGACGACGGTCGCTGTAGTAGTACTTCAGCACTTCGCGTGGATCTTCGTAGCTTTGGGCGAAATCTTCGATCTGCGCCTTGACTTGCTCAGGCGTAGCCTGCAGCTTGTTGTCGCCGACCAGTTGCGACAGGATCAGGCCCAGGCGTACGCGACGCTCGGCTTTTTCCGCGAACAGTTCTGCTGGGAAAGGCACGTCCTTGACGTTCATGCCGCGCTGCGCCATGTCCTGGCGGGTCATTTCGGCCAGACGCTCGGAATCCTGAGCGATCAGCGTTTTTGGCACTTCCAGTTCAGCAACTTTAATCAGCGCGTCCATGACGGCTTCCTTGTTGCGTGCTTTCACGCGGCCAGCGACTTCGCGTTGCAGGTTGACTTTGATGTCTTCGCGCATTTTGGCCAGGTCGCCATCGGCAACGCCCAGCGATTTGGCGAATTCGGCATCGACTTCCGGCAGGTGCGCCCATTCCAGCTTTTGCAGGGTGATGGTGAACGAAGCGGTTTTGCCGGCCACGTCCTTGCCATGGTAGTCCTCAGGGAACGACAATGGGAAAGTCTTCGACTCGCCCACTTTCAGGCCCAGGGTCGCTGCTTCGAATTCTGGCAGCATGCGGCCTTCGCCCAGCACGAAAGCGTAGCCTTCAGCTTTGCCGCCTGGGAATTCAACGCCGTCGATCGAGCCGACGAAGTCGACGGTCACGCGGTCGCCGTTGGCAGCGATAGCCTCACCGCCGTCGCCGTGTTCGCCAGCTTCGCCCTTGGTGTGGAAGTGCACGCGCTGCTTGCGCAGGATATCGATGGTCTTGTCGATTTCGGCTTCCGACACGTCGGCTTGCACGGTTTCGATTTCAACGGCCGTCAGGTCGCCGATGGCGACTTCCGGATACACTTCGAATGTTGCGTCGAAAGCCAGCTGGCCTTCGGCTGCTTCTTCTTTCGGCACGATGTTCGGGAAACCGGCGACGCGCAGGTTGTTTTCGTTGGCGGCGTCGTTGAAAGCGCGGCCGACTTTGTCGTTCAGCACTTCCGATTCAATTTGGTAGCCGTATTGTGCTGCGACCATTTTCAACGGCACTTTGCCCGGACGGAAGCCCGGTGCCTTGGCCGTACGGGCTTGCACTTTCAGGCGCTTCTCAACTTCCGTGCGGACGTCCGTCAGCGGGAAGGAGATCGTGATACGACGTTCGAGTTTGCCCAAGGTTTCGACTGCAGTTGCCATGTAAAAAATCGTCCAAAAAATAAACACTGTTGGTGCGAGAAAAGAAGACCCGACCCCTTGCGCCATCACTGGCGACAAGACATGGGTCCAGCTTCACTCGCTCGCATATTCATCTGTAAAAGTACGGAAAAACAGGACGATGGACCTGGTCTACCCGGCTGAGGAAAAATCCGCACCAGGCACCAAACAATCCGCCGCTTCCCGTACTGCGACAGGGCTCCGAGCGTCCAGCCATGCTGTTAAGTAAATGCAGGGCCGGCCATCATTCGGTAAAGCGTGGCATTATAACAAAGGACTTCGGGAAAGTGGCTGGCTTTGCAGCCCGGCCACAGAGGATGCCAGCGGCGGCGAATGAATCGCCACAGCCTGGTTGGCCCTGTCTTTACTCTTGCCCCGGCATTCTTTATTTCGCCAGAGACAGGCTTTCCAGCCTGCTTCGTTCATTAGTATATGCGAACTGGCGCTCCGTCCGAAACAAAGAAATGCGCTCAGAGCGAAGATTTCAGGCAAAAAACCTTTGATTTATCTCAATTTGGCCATTTTTCAGGCAAACCTAAGCCATTTCTTCGCCCTCCAAGTGCATTTAATGGAAAAAACATCATGGGCGATAACACACCCGGCAGTTCCAGCAAAGCCAAAGCCAGGCTGAAAATACTCTTCAGCCGTCTGCCCGACGGCATCACCGGTGGCGATCTGCAAAAAATCCAGGCACAAGTCATTGAGATGGCGTGGCGCATGAGGGGCGACGCCCACCCTGCCCCCGCCTGATCCGGCAAGCGCCCGCGCAAGCAGTGCAGCGTATGCAAGCCATGCAAGCCATGTCGGCATACTGCGCCCCGCCGCCGGACGCGGCAGTGCTGGGCACCGTGGAAACGGCGCTGGCCAGCCACCGCACCTTTGGCGACAGCAACCATATCCGCGAAAATCCGCGACCAGCTGGCCGCGGCCAGCCGGCGGCGCCTGCACAAGCTGGGCGGCACCCCGCCCGAAGCCGAACGGTTGCTCACGCTGCTCGATGGGGCGCCGCCCGCGCGCCAGCGCCAGCTGCTGGGCGACACGGTGCTGCGCCGCGCCATCCAGCACGCCATGCGCCAGCTGCAGCTCGATGACGGCCCCATCGGCCAGCACATGCGCGGCAGCCGCCGCGCCATCGACCGCGCCCGCTACCTGGGCGAACAATTACACACCACGATCTGGCCGGAGCTGGGACCGGCCGGACGGCACATGACACGCTGGCTGCTGGACCTGTAGCAGCGCCAGAGCCGCCAGCTCGCCACCTTCCTCATGCGGCAGCCGCCGCCAGATGGCGAGGCACTGGCAAGGCAGGCGGCACACGAGCTGGCGATGGCGCGGGAAGCGCTGCACATGCTGGACAGGGGATTGCCGCCGCCGACGCATGCGCAGGAGCAGCACTGGCCGCAGGCACGGCAACGCATCCTGCAGGCACTGTGGCCGCTGACGCAAGATGCAACACTGATGGAGAGAGCGGCTTACCCGCAGGCACAGGCGCTGATTGCGCAGATGGTGCAGCAGTCGAGCCGGCAACTGGCCGCACTCGGCGCCCTGGCTTGATGAATAAATACCTTGGAAATATCTTGATGGCGCTGCACCTCCGGGCTGGAACAACCCGGAGTGGTGCGGATGGGGAGACTCGAACTCCCAAGCCGAAGCACTGGCTTCTAAGACCAGCGTGTCTACCAATTCCACCACATCCGCATACTTGTACTACTTTGCGCTGCTTGCCGCAGACTGCAGCCTGCACTCTCCCGATTTTAACAACTCGGGAGCGATCTGGCTACCGTGGACTGATCAAGCAAGCCCGCGCTAAAGCAAAGGCGGCATTCTACTGGATTTCCCAGAGGAATGCCGCCTTTTTTATGCCAGTGGCCTGAAGCGATTACTTAAGCTTCGCCCTTGGTAACCTCCACCGGCTTCTTGACCCGGAACCAGGCCGCATACAGGGCCGGCAGGAACAGCAGGGTCAAGGCTGTCGCCAGGATCAGGCCGCCCATGATGGCCACGGCCATCGGTCCCCAGAACACGGAGCGCGACAATGGAATCATGGCCAGCGCGGCGGCCGCAGCCGTCAGCACGATGGGGCGGCAGCGGCGCACGGCCGAGTCGATGATGGCGTCCCACGGGGCCGAGCCATCCCGGATGTCTTGCTCGATCTGGTCGACGAGGATCACCGAGTTGCGGATGATCATGCCGAACAGCGCGATGACGCCCAGGTTGGCCACGAAGCCCAGCGGACGGTGCAGCAGCAGCAAGGCAAACGCGGCGCCCGCCACGCCCAGCGGTCCCGTCAGGAACACCAGCAGGGAGCGCGAGAAACTGTGCAGCTGCAGCATCAGCAGGGTGAAGATGATGAAGATGGCCAGCGGCAAGTTGGCCGCAATCGACGCTTCCGCCTCGCCGCTGTCGGCCGCCACGCCCTTCACCGTGATGCGATAGCCGTCCGGCAACCTGGCCCGCAAAGCATCGAGCTGCGGCGCCAGCTGCGTCGACACCGTCGCGCCCTGGATGCCGTCGACCACGTCCGACTGCACGGTAATGGCCCATTCGCGGCGGTCGCGCCAGACCACGCCCGGCTCCCACACGAAATGCACGCGGGCCAGCTGCGAGATGGGCACGGACTTGCCCGTTGCCGTCGGAATATTCGTGTCATTGAGCACGGAAATCGTCGCCCGCTCCTCCAGCGGCTGGCGCACCTGGATATCGATCAGCTTGTTATCTTCGCGGAACTGGCCGATGACGGTGCCCGTGAGGATGGTATTGGCCGCCTGCATCACCGTTTTCGACGTGACGCCCAGCGCGCGCATCTTGTCCTGGTCCAGGTCCAGACGCAGCACCTTCACCGATTCATTCCAGTTGTCATTGACGCCCAGGGTGTTCGGGTTGGCGCGCATGATGTCCTTGACCTGGTCGGCAATGGCCCGCACGCCAGCCACTTCCGGCCCCGTGACGCGGAATTGCACGGGATACGGCACCGGCGGTCCGTTCGGCAACAGCTTTACGCGGCCCCGCACTTCCGGGAAATCCTTCTTGAAGACGTCGACGATTTGCTGGCGCAAGCGTTCGCGGTCGGCCAGGCTCTTCGGCAACACCACCACTTGCGACACGTTGGTCTGCGGGAAGATCTGGTCCAGCGGCAAGTAGAAACGGGGGCTGCCCGTGCCCACGTAACTGGTGATGCTTTCCACACCGTCGAGCTTGCCGACAAAGGCTTCAAATTTCTTGACCTGCTTTTCATTCGCGGCAAAGGTCGTGCCTTCGGGCGACCACAGTTCCACCATCAGTTCCGGACGGCTGGAATCGGGGAAGAATTGCTTTTCGATAAAGTTGAATCCATAAATGCCCAGCGCAAAGATGGCCAGGGTGGCGGCGATCGTCGTCTTGCGCCATTCCACGCACCAGGTGACGGCGCGGCGGAAGCGGCGGAAGTTCGGCGTATCGAACAATTCATGGTCGTTATGCGCGTGCGGCTTGACCTTCAGCAAGACATAGCCGATATACGGCGTGAAGACGACGGCCACCACCCAGGAAATGATCAGGGCCAGCGCATTGACGGAGAACAAGGAGAACGTGTATTCGCCGGCGGCCGACTTGGCCAGGCCGATGGGCAAGAAGCCCGCCACCGTGATCAGGGTGCCCGTCAGCATGGGCATGGCCGTCGACGTGTAGGCGAACGTGGCCGCGTCGAAGCGGGACATGCCCTCTTCCATCTTGCGCACCATCATCTCGACGGCAATGATGGCGTCATCGACCAGCAAGCCCAGCGCGATGATCAGGGCGCCCAGCGAAATCTTGTGCAAGTCGATGTCGAGCAGGCGCATGAACAGGAAGGTGACGGCCAGCACCAAAGGAATCGTCAGCGCCACCACCAGGCCCGGCCGCACGTCGATGCGCAGCGGTTTCGTGTGCAAGCCCAGCGCGACGAAGCTGACGGCCAGCACGATCAGGATCGCTTCGATCAGGGTATGCACGAACTCGCCCACGGAAGCGGACACGGCTTCCGGCTGGTTCGACACGCGCTGCAGCTCTATGCCCACCGGCAATTCGCTCTTCATGCGGGTCACCGTCGTTTGCAGGGCCTTGCCCATGTCGATGATGTTGCCGCCCTTTTCCATCGACACGCCCAGGCCGATCACTTCCTTGCCGTTGAAGCGCATCTTGTCCTTGGGCGGATCGACGAATTCGCGTTTCACGGTGGCAAAGTCGCCGAGGCGGAACGTGGTGCCGTTGGCGCGCAGCTCCAGGTTTTCCAGGTCCTTGACGGTGACCATGGCGCCCGTCACGCGCACTTGCAGATTGTCCGTCGGCGTCACCAGCACGCCCGTGGCGTTGATGCTGTTTTGCTCGGACAATTGCTGCACGATGGCGTCGAACGGAATGCCCAGCTGGGCGAATTTCTTGTGAGAAAAGATGATATTGATCTTTTCATCTTGCACGCCGAACAGTTCCACCTTCGACACCTGCCCCACGGCCAGCAGCTCCTGGCGCACCTTGTCCGCGTAATCCTTCATTTCCGCGTAGGTAAAACCGTCGCCGGACAGGGCGAAGATGGAGCCATAGGTGTCGCCGAACTCGTCATTGAAGAACGGGCCCACGACGCCGGCCGGCAAGGTGCCCTTGATGTCGCCGATCTTCTTGCGCACCTGGTACCAGGCGGCCGCCGTTTCCTTGGGCGGCGCCGATTCGCGCAGCTCCAGCAAAATCAATGTTTCGCCCGGCTTCGAATAGCTGGTGATTTCATTGATGTAGGGCGTTTCCTGCAGCTTCTTTTCCAGCTTGTCCGTCACCTGCTCGGCCATCTGCAGGGCCGTGGCGCCGGGCCAGTACGCCTGCAGGACCATGGCGCGGAAGGTAAACGGAGGATCTTCATCCTGGCCCAGGCTGGCATAGCTGAGCATGCCGCCAATCAGCAGCACGGCCATCAGGTAGCGCGTCAGCGGGATGTGTTCGAGGGCCCAGCGCGACAGATTGAAGCCGCCCTTCATTTGGCCGCACCCACGCTGACGGCGGCAGCGGCGGCATCCGGCTTGCTGGCCAGTTCGGCGCCGAGGATGGACACTTTCTGCCCAGGCTTGAGCAGGTTGACGCCGGCCGTGACCACCGTCTGCCCCGGTTTCACGCCCGATGTCAGCAGCAACTCATTGCCCGCCACGCCGCCCACCGTCACGGGCACGAGCTTGACGACACCGTTTTCCACCACCCACACGGAGCTTTGCGATTTCTCGTTGAACAGGGCCGTCAGCGGCACCTTGATCTGCGGCGTGGCCGTCTGCGAAGCGAACTGCACCACGGCCGTCATGCCCAGGCGCGCTTGCGGCGCGTCCGGAATGCTGACCTTGGCCAGATAGGTGCGCGTGGCGGCATCGGCCACGGGCGACACTTCGCGGATCTTGCCCGGCAGCGCCTGTTTCGGGTCGGCCCACAGGCGCACCACCACATCCTTGACGCCGCGCAAGGTTTCCACCTTGTCTTCGGGAATGCCGATCACGACTTCCTTTTCGCCGCTCCTGGCCACTTGCACCACGGGCGTGCCGGGCGCCACCACCTGCCCCACTTCCGCCTCGATGCGCGTGACGACGCCATCGACGTCGGCCAGCAGGCTGGCATAGCCGGACTGGTTTGCCTGGCCCCGGTGCAGGGCCTGGGCCGCTTCCACGTTTGCCTGCGCCGCCTTGTAGCTGGCATCCTTGCCATCGAGCACGGCCTGGCTGACGAAATTTTTCTCGCGCAAATCCTGGTAGCGCTTCAATTCGGCGCGCGCCAGGTCGCGGCTCGTTTCCGCGCTGACCAGCGAGGCCTTGGCCTGGGCCTGCGACAGCTGCAGGTCGGCAGGATCGAGCTGCATCAGCACTTGCCCCTTCTTCACGCTGGCGCCCACATCGACCTTGCGCGCCACGATCTTGCCGCCCACGCGGAAACCCAGCTGCGACACGACGCGGGGCACAACCTCGCCCGCCAACTCGGCACTGACGTCGACATTACTACTGGACAACACGATCGCGCGCACGGGGCGCACGTCTTCCACCTTGACGGCGGGCTTGGAACAGGCAGCCACGCTCATCGCCAGGGTGGCGGCGGCAATCAGCCGCAGGGCAGGCAGTGCGGGTGCGCCGGTCTCGCGGCGCAGGGTTTTCAGGGCAAACAAGGTATTTTCCTTTACTATGCGGGCTGTAATATTTTTATGCGGAGAAACTTTTTGCTTGTTCTTTGGGCCAAGCCAAACTTTTTCGCACGCGATATCCTTAAATTTGTGACAATATCAGTTCGGTCATGGCGGGAAGCGATCCCGCCTAATGACTTTCTGGTTATTAATTATAATCGTGCGTAAAAGTTTTTAGTGACTTTTGCGTCATTAATCTTGTGACGTACAACGTCCGGCTATACTCCCGCGTTTCCGGGGTGCCGGACAAACGCAAGACTAGAGAAGTGTGTTCATGCCTGTAGACCATTACGAAAATTTTCCTGTTGCATCATTTTTACTGCCGCGCCGCCTGGTGCCCGCCGTCGAAGCCATCTATGCCTTTGCCCGCAGCGCCGACGACCTGGCCGACGAAGGCGACGCCACGCCGGCCGAACGCCTGGCTGCCCTGCACGCCTATGAAGAGGCGCTGGGCCGCATCGACCGCCACGAAGGCCATGCCGGCGAGCACGCCGCCATGTTCGAGCGCCTGGCCGCCGTCATCGCCAAGCACCAGCTGCCGCTGAAACCGTTCCACGATCTGCTGTCCGCCTTCAAGCAGGATGTGGAGACGACGCGCTACGCCAGCTACGAGGACGTGCTCGATTACTGCGCCCGCTCCGCCAACCCCGTGGGGCTGCTGATGCTGCACCTGTACGGTGCGGCCGATGAACAGAATGTACGCGATTCCGATGCGATATGCTCAGCTTTGCAACTAATTAATTTCCTGCAAGACGTCGCCATCGACCAGCAAAAAGAGCGCATCTACCTGCCGATGGAAGACCTGAGCCGCTTTGCCGTTTCCGCCGCCGCCTTCGAGCGGCCCGAGGCGCACGGCAAGTGGAGCGCCCTGATGCGCTTTGAAGTGGCCCGCACGCGCGCGCTGATGCTGTCCGGCGCGCCGCTGGCCCTGCGTTTGCGGGGCCGCATCGGCTGGGAACTGCGCCTCGTGGTGCAAGGGGGCTTGCGCATCCTGGAAGCCATCGAAGCCGTCAATTACGACGTGTTCCGCCGCCGTCCCAAGCTGGAGAAACGCGACTGGCTGATCATTTTCTGGCGCGCCCTGCGCATGTCGCGCAAAAGCCTGCATCAAGAGACACAAGTAAAAACGGCTTTTCCCCCGTCGCCCACTCTGTAAGACGATAGAATAGCGGCTTCGATCTGCAACCCTTGCTCTTTTGACTATGTCTCCCGACGAATACTGCCAACAAAAGGCCGCCCAGAGCGGCTCCAGCTTCTACTACAGCTTCCTGTTCCTGCCGGCCGAGCGCCGCAAGGCCATCACGGCCCTGTACGCGTTTTGCCGCGAAGTCGATGACACGGTCGACGAATGCACGGACGAAGCCGTGGCACGCACCAAGCTGGTCTGGTGGCGCAAGGAAGTCAAGGCCATGTACGAGGGCAACCCCACGCATCCCGTGATGCGCGCGCTGCAGCCGCACCTGGACATCTACAAACTGGAAGAAAAACATTTGCAGGCCATCATCGACGGCATGGAAATGGACTTGAACCAGACCCGCTACCTCGACTACCAGGCCATGAGCCGCTACTGCTGGCATGTGGCCAGCGTGGTGGGCATCTTGTCGGCCAGCATCTTTGGCGCGACGCGCCCGGAAACCCTGCTGTACGCGGAAAAGCTGGGCCATGCCTTCCAGCTGACCAACATCATCCGCGACGTGGGCGAAGATGCGCGCAAGGGGCGCATTTACCTGCCCATCAGCGAATTGCAGCAATTCAACGTAACGGCGGCCGACCTGCTGAACGCGCGCCACAGCGAAAACTTTGAAAACCTCATGCGCTTCCAGGCGGCGCGCGCGCAGCAGGCATATGACGAAGCGTTCGCGCTGCTGCCGGCGGAAGACCGCCGCGCCCAGCGCCCGGGCCTGATCATGGCTGCCATCTACCGCACCTTGCTCAATGAAGTCGAGCGCGACGGCTATCATGTGCTGAAACAGCGCATCTCGCTCACGCCGATCCGCAAACTGTGGCTGGCCTGGAAGACCTGGGTTCGTGGCTGAGAGTAAGGTGAAGCAACGCTACGCCGTCATCGGCGCCGGCTGGGCCGGTTGCGCGGCGGCCATGGAACTGGCGCGCGCCGGCCATGCCGTCACCGTCTTCGAGGCGGCGCGCACCCTGGGCGGACGCGCGCGCCGGGTCGAGCGCGAAAACACCGTGCTCGACAACGGCCAGCACATCCTGCTGGGCGCGTACACGGAAACCTTGCGCCTGATCAAGCTGGCGGGACAGGACCCTGCGGAACTGATCCTCACCCTGCCCCTGCAGATGCGCTATCCGGCCGGCCCCGATGGCATGGATTTCATCGCGCCCCGTCTGCCCGCGCCCCTGCACCTGGCATGGGCCCTGCTGCGCGCCAAGGGGCTGCAGCGCGCCGACAAGCTGTCACTGATGCGCTTTTCCACGGCCATGCGCTGGATGGGCTGGCAACTGTACAACGATTGCACGGTCAGCGAACTGCTGCAGCGCTTCGACCAGACGGACCGTTTGAACCGGCTGATGTGGCATCCGCTGTGCCTGGCCGCCCTGAATACCCCGCCCGGGCGGGCGTCGGCACGCGTCTTCCTCAACGTGCTGCGCGACAGCCTGGGCGCGCGCAGCCGCCGCGCCTCGGACATGCTGATCCCGAAGGCGGACCTGAGCAGCCTGCTGCCCGACGCGGCCGCCCGCTATGTGGCAGGGCATGGCGGCGAAGTCCGCACGGGCGCCAAAATCACCGCCTTGCAGGCGCTGCCCGACGGCCGCTGGCAGCTTGCCGATGCCGATGTCTTTGACGGCGTCATCGTCGCCACCTCGTCCGTGCAGGCGGTCAGCCTGCTGCAAGGCGTGCAGGACGCCCGCCTCGACGAAGCGGTGAAGCGCATGCAGGCGTTCACGCCGGAAGCCATCAGCACCTGCTACCTGCAATATGACGCCGCCGTGCGCCTGGACTTGCCGTTCTACGCCCTCGTCGATGCGCCCGCGCGCCAGCACTGGGGCCAGTTCGTCTTCGACCGTGGCCAGCTCGACGCCAGCCAGGCAGGCTTGCTGGCCGTCGTCATCAGCGCGTCCGGCCCGGCCGCCGAGCAAGGCCACGGACCGCTGGCGCAAGCCATCGCGGCGCAGCTGGCGCAGGCGCTGCAGCGTGCGGACCTGGCGCAACCCGTCTGGACCCAGCTGATCACGGAAAAGCGCGCCACCTTTGCCTGCACGCCGGACCTGGCCCGCCCCGGCAACGCCAGCGGCGTGCCGGGCCTGCTGCTGGCCGGCGACTACACGGCCAATGATGACCGCACGCTGGACTATCCGGCCACCATCGAGGCGGCCGTGCGCAGCGGCGTGGCGGCTGCCAGGGGCGTCGCCACGGCCAAGGGACCAAAGTAGACTTGACGGTGCATCCTGCCCTGGTGTCGCTCGCCCCCGCGAAATTGCATTCTGTCGCACCGCGCTGGTGCGCCTGCCTGCGCTTCGGTACAGTCCGATCATCGACAACGGCCATGCCACGGGGAATACCATGCACACCACCTTGCACTTGAATAACAGCTTGAAAGCCGTGGCGCTGCTGGCAGGCGTGGCACTGGCCGCCATGATCGTCATGCACGGACAGCCAGCGCAGCATGCGCCATTGCTGCTGAGCCAGGCAAGCATGTTGCTGCCGGCGGTGGGCTGACACGGCGCAGCGGACGAACAGGAAGAATATGATGAACAAGCAAGATTATCTCGACTCGCTGCGGCGCGCGCTGGCAGGCTTGCCGCCGGACCTGGTGGCCAAGACCCTCGACTATTACGAACAGACCTTCATCGAAGGCGCGGCGGCCGGCCGCAGCGAGCACGAGATCGCCGACGACCTGGGCGACCCGAAGAAAATCGCCCTCACCTTGCGCAGCAGCACCCACCGCCAGGCTTTCGAACAGAAGAAAACGCCCGTCAACCTGCTGCGCCTGCTCGTCTCGCTGGTGGGCCTGGCCATCTTCAACCTGTTCATGGTCGTGCCTGCCGCCGTGTATGCGGCCCTGCTGGCCAGCCTGTATGCCGTGGGCCTGAGCTTTTACCTGGCAGGCATCGCCATCACGGCCAGCGGCTTGTCCGGCGCCAACGAACTGGTGCTCGATGGCCCCCTGCGCCACGTCTTCATCCATGACGATGACGGCGGCGAAGGGGGCGAGCGGCGCGAGACGCGCATCACCATCGGCGACACGGGCATCGAAGTCGACCACGTGCCCGGCACGGCGCAGCGTGAGCGCACCGAATCCGAGACAGCGGGCGCCTCGTCGCGCATGATGGAACGGGCCGAAGCGCTGGCCGGCGGCGGCATCCGCATCTCCACCGACATGGACCGCGATGCGCGCACCACGCAAACCGTCTTCGGCATGGGGATGCTGCTCGGCGGCATCGCCATCTTCCTGCTCAGTCTGGTGGTAACGCGCTATACCTTGATCGGTATCAAGCGCTACATCGCCATGAATGTTTCTCTGCTCAAAGGTCACTAGAAAGGCTGCCATGAAACGCTTGCTCAAAGTCGGCCTGTCCATGTTCCTGCTGGCACTGGTCCTCATCGCCATGTCCTACGCCGCGCTGCGCGCCAAGGGAATCAGCAATCCCAGCAGCGCTGCCGGCCGCGCCGTGCGCAGCGAAACGCGCCCGATTTCTGCCACGATCAACAGCATCGACCTGGCCGGCCCCATCGACCTGGTGCTGCGCCGCGGCGCCACGCCATCGCTGAAGGTGAGCGGCGAGCAGCGCCTGCTGTCGAACGTCGATACCACGCAGGATGGCACGACCCTGCATATCGGCCCGAAAGGCATGCTGTTCCACCACCGCCAGCCGCTGCAGGTGGAACTGGTGCTGCCCGCCCTCGTGCGCCTGGAAGTGCACGGCAATGGCGACAGCAGGATCACGGGATTTTCCGGCGACAGCTTCATCCTGGAACTGATGGGCTCTGGCAACGTCAGCTTCACGGGACGCTACAAGCAGGTGCAAGCCACCGTCAACGGCAGCGGCGACCTCGACATCAATGGCGGCAACAGCGACAGCGTGGTGCTGGAAATGGTGGGCTCCGGGCGCATCGCCGCCAGCGGCAACACGAAATTCCTCCGTGCCGACCTGAGCGGCTCAGGCGATATCGATGCCGAGCACCTGGCGGCCGACAAGGGCAGCATCAGCCTGCAAGGCTCGGGACAGAGCACCGTCTTCGTGCGCGACGCCACCAACCTGACCTTGCGCGGCAGCGGCGACATCCACGTCTACGGCAACCCGCGCCAGCGCGATGCGCAGAAAAGCGGCTCGGGCGACATCATCTGGCACTGAGGAGGACAGCCGCGCACAATCTGCTGCGCGGCACGATTGTGAACGGCGTCGTGGCGCTGACGATCACGTAACTTCAAGAATGCTCTTCCAGCCAGCTGACCGCCTGCTCGCCCGCCGCCTTGCCTTGCGCCAGGCAGGCCGTCAGCAGGTAGCCGCCCGTCGGCGCTTCCCAGTCCAGCATTTCACCGGCCACGAACACGCCCGGCATGGCGCGCAGCATGCAGCCGTCGATGCCGTCGAATGCCACGCCGCCGGCGCTGCTGATGGCTTCATCGATGGGGCGCGGGCGTATGAGCCTGACGGGCAGCAGCTTGATGGCGCGCGCCAGCTTTGCCTCATCGGCAAAGTCGGCGGCGTTCAGGCATTCGCGCAGCAAGCCCGATTTCACGCCCTTGATGCCCAGCCGGCTTTGCAAATGGCTGGACATGGAACGGGCGCCGCGGGGCCGCGTCACTTCCTCGAACACGCGTTCCTGGCTGTGGTCGGGCGCCAGGTCCAGCCAGATGGTCGTGCTGCCTTTGGCCGCGATCTGCTCGCGCAGGGCAGCCGACAGCGCATAAATCAGGCTGCCCTCCACGCCGCCCGCCGTGATGACGAACTGGCCCTGGCGCTTGATCGTCAAGCCATCGATGTCGCGCGCCGTGATGGCCACGGTGGCCAGCGGTTCGCCCGCATGGCGGCCGCTGAAATGCGCGCTCCAGTCCACGTCGAAGCCGCAATTGGCGGGCGCCAGCGCTTGCACGGCCACGCCCTGCCCTTGCAGCAGCGGCACCCAGGCGCCGTCCGAACCCAGGCGCGCCCAGCTGCCGCCGCCCAGCGCCAGGATCACGGCGTCGAAGGAGCGCAGGCGTTCGCCGTCCGGCGTGGCAAAGGCCAGCTGGCCGTCGCGCCAGCCCGTCCAGCGGTGGCGCATGTGAAATTGCACGCCCGCTTCGCGCAGGCGGTGCAGCCAGGCCCGCAGCAAGGGCGCGGCCTTCATATCGGTGGGGAAGACGCGGTTCGAGGAACCGACAAAGGTGTCCACGCCCAGGCCATGCACCCAGTCACGCACCTTTTGCGGGCCGAACTGGTCCAGCGCCGGCTTCAAGCGGCTGGCCTGCCTGCCGTAGCGCGAAACGAAGGCCTGGTAGCCTTCCGCATGCGTGATGTTCATGCCGCCCCGTCCCGCCAGCAGGAATTTGCGGCCGACGGACGGCATGGCGTCGAACAGTTCCACCTGCGCCCCCTGCCCGGTGGCTGCCTGGGCGGCCATCAGGCCGGCGGGGCCGCCGCCGATGACGGCGATGTGAAACGGAGGGGAAGTGGTATGGGTCATGGCAAGCTGGGAAGACGGTGAAAACCCCGGCATTTTAGTCGAGATTGGCGTGCTTAAGGCAGCCCGATGGCGCGGCCGCCCAAAAATGAGGCATACTGCGCTCAGATGCTGCAGCGATCGGCAACCTGACTACACGAGACAACGCGACGACAAGAGGAGAAACACATGGGTGCAGGATTCTGGATTTCCCGCTATTTGCTGGCCAGCTCGATTTTATTCATCATCCTGACGGTGGTCGAGTACAGCAAGGGCACCACCAGCCAGGCTGACATCCTCAGCGCCCTGGCCTGGTCGCTGGTGGCGTCGGCCATCTTCATCGGCTCGAAATACTGGCGCTACCGGAAAGCCATCGCCTGCGCCACGTGCAGCGATACCACGGCCAGCAAGCCGAAAACCAAGGCACCATGAAAAAACGGCCACTTCGATGAAGTGGCCGTCGCATTTGGCACGCGGGATCAGCCGCCCGTCACGGGCGGGAAGAACGCCACTTCGTCGCCTTCGCCTATCACGGTATCGGCATCGCACATCACCTGGTTATGCGCCATGCGCAGCGCGCGCCCCTGCGCCAGCGCGTATTCCCAGTTGCCGCCGCGGGCGATCAGGAGGGCTCGCACCTCGCCCACCGTCAGCCGCAGCTCGGCCACTTCCAGCATCTCCTGGCCCGTGCCCACCAGCTCGCGCACGCTGGCAAAAAAACGCAGATTGATCTTCATCAGGGCTTCCTTAGTACAGCAATTCGTTAAACGGGATAAAGCGCAGCATGTCGCCGCGGGCAATCGACAGTCCCGGCGGACAGTCGATCAAGCCGTCGCCCCACACGGTGGACGTCAGCACGCCGGAACTCTGGTTGGCGAACAGTTCCAGTTCGCCGTCCTCGTTGACCCTGGCGCGCAAGAACTCGTTGCGCTTGTCCGCCTTCAGGCGCTCGAAAGCGGCCGGCAGCCTGTAGCTGCGCGGCGCCAGATTCCCCGCCACGCCCTGCAGGCGCAGGATGAACGGGCGCACGAACAGCAAGAAGGTGACAAAGCTGGACACGGGATTGCCGGGCAGGCCGACAAAGAACGCGTCGTTCACTTCGCCGAACGCCAGCGGCTTGCCCGGCTTGACGGCGATCTGCCACATGTTCAGCCGCCCTTCCGCTTCCACGGCCGGCTTGATATGGTCTTCCTCGCCCACGGACACGCCGCCCGAGGTGATGATCAGGTCATTGCCCCGGGCCGCCTGGCGCAGCACGGCGCGCGTGGCGTCCAGGCTGTCGGGCACGATGCCCAGGTCCGTGATGTCGCAGCCGAGGTTTTCCAGCAGGCCCCGCAGGGTAAAGCGGTTCGAGTTGTAGACGGCGCCCGGCGCCAGCGGCTCGCCGGGCATGGCCAGTTCGTCGCCCGTGAAAAACACGGCGACGCGCAGCTTGCGCAGCACGGGCACTTGCGCCAGGCCCACGGAGGCGGCCAGGCCCATTTCCTGGCTGCGCAAGCGCCTGCCCGCGCCCAGGATCTCGCCGCCGGCGCGGATATCCTCGCCCTGGCGGCGCACCCATTCGCCCGCATGCGGCACGTGGTTGACCGTCACCACGCCGTCAAGCACGGAGCACTGCTCCTGCATCACGACGCAGTCGGCGCCCTCAGGGATCAGGGCGCCCGTGAAGATGCGCGCCGCCGTCCCCGGCTGCAAGGGCTGGCCCACATGGCCTGCAGCGATGCGCTGCGACACGGGCAGGCTGGCCGCGCCGCTGGCGCAATCCTGCGCGCGCACGGCGTAGCCATCCATCTGCGTGTTGTCGCGCTCGGGCACGTTCAGGGTGGAGGTCTGCGCGGCCGCCAGCACGCGGCCGTTGGCGCGCATGGTGTCGACCAGCTCCACCTCGGCCACCGGACGCGCCGCGCCCAGCATGAAGGCTTGCGCCTCGGCCACCGACAGCATGGGTTTGCGTTCCGCGGCAGGATCGTTCATCGCAGGCCCGCTCATCACAAGCCCGTATTGGCGGCGATGTACGCCTTCATTTTTTCCACGTCCGTGCCCATCACGACGAACTTCTGCGGCAAGTCTTCGATGTTCTCGAAGCCGGCCGGGCGTTCCGCGTCCACGCCCAGCGCTTCGAGGATGGTTTCGTTGAATTTGGCCGCCAGCGCCGTTTCCAGCACGATCATCGGCACGTTGGGCTCCAGGTGCTCGCGCGCCACCTTGATGCCGTCGGCCGTGTGCGTGTCGATGGTGATGCCGTAGTCGTCGGCCACGTCGCGGATGGTGTCGAGGCGGTCCTGGTGCGTGGACTTGCCCGACTTGAAGCCGTACTTGGCCACCAGCTTGAACTCGTCGCCATCGCTGCCCGGCTTGCCGGACAAGTCGAAGCCGCCGTGCGTTTCCACTTTCGTGAACAGCGCGCGCACGCGCTCGCTGTCGCGGCCCACCAGGTCGTAGACGAAGCGCTCGAAGTTCGACGCTTTCGAGATATCCATCGACGGGCTGCTCGTATGGTACGTCTCGGCGGACTTGCGCACGCGGTACACGCCCGTGCGGAAGAATTCGTCGAGCACGTCGTTTTCATTCGTGGCCGCCACCAGTTTCGAGATGGGCAAGCCCATCATGCGGGCGATGTGGCCGGCGCAGATATTGCCGAAGTTGCCCGACGGCACCGTGAACGACACTTTCTGTTCGTTGCTGGTGGTGGCCGCCAGGTAGCCGCGGAAGTAGTACACGACTTGCGCCACGACGCGCGCCCAGTTGATGGAGTTGACGGTGCCGATCTTTTGCTGCGCCTTGAACGGCAAGTCGTTCGACACGGCTTTCACCATGTCCTGGCAATCGTCGAACACGCCTTCGACGGCAATGTTGTAGATGTTCGGGTCTTGCAGGCTGAACATCTGCGCCGTCTGGAAGGCGCTCATTTTCTTGTGCGGCGACAACATGAAGACGCGGATGCCCTTCTTGCCGCGCATCGCGTATTCGGCCGCGCTGCCCGTGTCGCCCGACGTGGCGCCGAAGATATTGAGTTCGGCGTCGTGCTTGGCCAGGGTGTATTCGAACAGGTTGCCCAGCAGCTGCATGGCCATGTCCTTGAAGGCCAGGGTCGGGCCGTTCGACAGCGCCTGCAGGATCAGGGTGGTCGATCCGCCCTTGACGACGTTTTCTTCCAGCACGCGCAGCGGCGTGATGTCGGCCGCGTTTTCGCCGGCGCGGGCGTTCTTGTAGACTGCCTTGGTATAGGTTTTCGCCGTCAGCGCCTTCAGGTCCGCGGCCGGGATATCGGTGGCGAACTTCTTCAGGATTTCGCAGGCCAGGTCGGCATACGACAATGTGCGCCAGGCATTGAGCTCGGCACCAGTGACTTGCGGGTAGTGTTCTGGGAGATACAGTCCGCCATCGGGGGCCAGGCCGCCCAGGAGGATGTCGGAGAATTGCTGCAAAGATGACGGTTGCGACTGCAATGGCGCTGTATCAGCGCGGGTAGACACGTAATGCATAGATTTGAAGAGTCCAGTTGAGCTGAGAGCGGTTGATCATGAATGGCAGCGGATATTATAGTGCCAGCCGCCGTCCAAGGCGAATCGCGTGACGCAAGCAGTATCCGGATGCAACAATTCAGATGTGACAATTGGAGAGCCGCGTTGTTATCAAACAGGCCATAATACATTGAGATCAAGCCATGTGGCCATGGCTGGCGTGCACGCTGGCGCGCGCCGCCGATTTGCGCCACACTGCCCCTGTCGCCCCGACGGGGCCATCACTGGAGTAGCGAAACATGGAGTCGAGAAGCGGCCATGCCGATCAGTAAAAAACCGTACCTGCAAAGCGCCGCGCTGCGCCCGGACGCCGTCGTCGACCTGGGCCACTATCCGTTCACCATCCCTGCCATCCGCGACTTCGTGCACATCGACTTCCACCGCGACGTGACGTTTTTCGTGGGCGAGAACGGCAGCGGCAAGTCGACCATGCTCGAAGCGCTGGCCGTGGCGCTGGGCTTCGGCAAGGATGGCGGCACGCGCAACGTGCGCATCGCCCTGCCATCGGACGAGGAATCGGGCTTGCACGCGCACTTGCGTCTGAGCAAGAGCTACAAGAAACCGGACGACAGCTATTTCCTGCGCGCGGAGAGCTTTTTCAACGTCGCCACCTACATGGACGACATGCCCGAATACCTGGGCAGCTACGGCGGCAAGTCGCTGCACGCGCAATCGCACGGCGAGGCGTTCATGGCGACCCTGATCAACAAGCTGCGGGGCAAGGGACTGTATCTGCTGGACGAGCCCGAGGCGGCCCTGTCGCCCAGCCGCCAGATGGCCGCGCTATCGGTGATCCACCAGCTGGTGCAGGACGACTCGCAGCTGATCATCGCCACCCACTCGCCCATCCTGCTGGCCTACCCGAACGCGAAAATCCTCAGTTTCACGGGCGGCGGCATCCACGAAGTGGCGTATGAAGACACGGAACACTACGCCGTGACGCGCGATTTCCTGAATAACTATTCGAGAAGGCTGGAGCAGCTGTTCGAGGAGGAGTGAAGACCAACCCAAGGACAAACTCCGGGGTCGGACCCCGAGGGTCCGACTCCGGTCCTTGCCGTTGGGGTATTTGGCTGATGCTCAGCAAGCGGCGTGGTTGACGGTAATCACGTGCACGGCCAGGCCGCCCAAGGACGTTTCCTTGTACTTGTCCTGCATGTCCGCGCCCGTCTGGCGCATGGTTTCGATGACTTCGTCGAGGCTGACGAAGTGGGTGCCGTCGCCCTTCAACGCCAGCGAGGCGGCCGTAATGGCTTTCACGGCGCCCATGCCATTGCGCTCGATGCAGGGAATCTGCACCAGGCCGCCGATGGGGTCGCACGTCATGCCCAGGTGGTGCTCGATGCCGATTTCGGCCGCGTTTTCGATCTGTTCGTTGGTGCCGCCCAGGGCCGCCACCAGGCCGGCCGCCGCCATGGCGCAGGCCACGCCCACTTCGCCCTGGCAACCCACTTCCGCGCCCGAGATCGAGGCATTGCGCTTGCACAGCATGCCGATGGCCGCCGCCGTCAGCATGAAGCGGCGCACGCCGCCCACGGGGTCGCTGGGGCGGCAATCCTGCGCGTAGTAGCGCAGCACGGCCGGGATGATGCCGGCAGCGCCGTTGGTCGGCGCCGTCACCACGCGCCCGCCGGCCGCGTTTTCCTCGTTGACGGCCATCGCGTACAGGCTGACCAGGTGCACGGCGTCGTGCGGCAGGTCGTTGGCGCGGTTGTCGGAGGCCTTGGCCTCCTGCGCCAGACGCCACAATTTGGCGGCGCGGCGCTTCACGTTCAAGCCGCCCGGCAGGTTGCCCGTCGTTTCCAGGCCGTGCGCGATGCAGTCGCGCATGACGTGCCAGATGCGGTCCAGGCCTTCATTGAGTTCCGCGTCGCTGCGCTTGACGCATTCGTTCGCGCGCAGCATTTCCGGGATCGACAAGCCGCTTTCCACGCCATGCGCCAGCAGCTGCTCCATCGTATCGAAGGGGAAGACGACGCGCGCGGCAGCCGCCGGTTCCACGGCCGCCTCGGCCTGGGCCTCGCCCGCTTCGCGGATAAAGCCGCCGCCGATCGAGTAATACACCTTGTCGATGCGGCTGCCGTCCGCCAGTTTCAGCGTAAAGCGCATGCCGTTCGGATGTTCGGGCAAGGATTCGCTCTTGTGCCAGACCAGGCCCGTGGCCGCCGTGAACGGCACCACATGCGTGCCCAGCAGCGCGATTTCACCGGCCGCCTCGATGGCGGCCAGCTTGCCGTCGACGGCATCGGGCGCCACGTGCTGCGGCGTTTCGCCCATCAAGCCCAGAATGACGGCCTTGTCCGTGGCATGGCCCACGCCCGTCAGCGCCAGCGAGCCGTACAGGGCCGCCTCGACGCCCACCACCTGGTCCAGGGGACCGTATTCGACCAGAAAACGCCGCGCCGCCACCATCGGCCCCACCGTGTGGGAACTCGACGGCCCGATGCCGATCTTGAACAGGTCAAATACGCTCATATCCATAGAATGTCTCTTTTTTATAGTGGTGCTGTTTTAGAACGCCTGGCAAACCTACTGCGCGTCGCGACTTGCGGCCTGCGATGCTCACTGTGCATCCGCACAGCTGCGCTTCTCTGCCACAACTCCCATCCGCTCGCTACGGTTTTGCCAGGCGTGCGATTTTGCCGGACTCAGGCCGCCTTGGCCGCCTGCCCCGCATCGACGTTGGCCAGCATGTCCGTGACCATCTGCTCGACGCCGATCTGCGCCTTCCAGCCCCAGTCGGCGCTGGCCTTGCTGTCGTCCAGGCTTTGCGGCCAGCTGTCGGCGATGGCCTGGCGGCTGTCCGGCTTGTAGCTGATCTTGAAGTCCGGCACCATGTGCACGATGGCCTTGGCCAGCTGCTCCGGGTTGAACGACACGCCGGCCACGTTGTAGGACGAACGGATCTTGATCGATGCCGCCGGCGCGTCCATCAGTTCGATGGTGGCGCGGATGGCGTCGGGCATGTAAATCATCGGCAAGGTGGTGTTCGCATCGAGGAAGCAGTCGTAGCGCTCGCCGCGCAAGGCCGCATGGAAGATGGCGATGGCGTAGTCGGTGGTGCCGCCGCCCGGAGGCGATTTGTAGCTGATGATGCCCGGGTAGCGGATGCTGCGCACGTCCACGCCATACTTGTTGAAGTAGTACTCGCACAGGCGCTCGCCAGCCAGCTTGCTGATGCCGTACATCGACGTCGGGTCCATCACCGTCATCTGCGGCGTATTGACTTGCGGCGTGTTCGGACCGAAGGCGGCAATCGACGATGGCCAGAAGATGCGCAATGGTTTACCCGCCTCGCCCCGCTCGCGCGCCAGCTCCAGGATATTGAGCAAGCCATCCATGTTCAGGCTCCACGCCTTCAGTGGCGCCGCTTCGCCCGTGGCCGACAGCATGGCCGCCAGCTGGTACACCTGGGTAATGCCTTCGTCGGCGATGATCTTCGCCAGGCCGTCCTTGTCCAGCACGTTCAATTGCGCGTAGCGCTTGGCCTGGTACAGATTATTCGTGCCGATGTCGCTGGCGATGACGTTGTCCGCGCCGTGCTGCTGCGCCAGCGCGCCCACCAACTCACTACCGATTTGGCCGTTTGCGCCTATGACTAAAATGCGTTCCATCTTCGTATCCTGATTTCTTGTTAATTAGTGGTGGTCGTGGTGGTCAGCAAGCCGAGTTCCTTGCCAGCCTGCTCGAAGGCGGCCAGCACCTTGACCAGCTGTTCGCGGGTATGCGCGGCCGACAGCTGCACGCGCACACGGGCCTGGCCCATCGGCACGACCGGGTAGAAGAAACCCGTCACCAGCACGCCCAGTTCATACAGGCGGGCGGCGAATTTCTGCGCCACGGGAGCGTCGAACAGCATCACGGGAACGACGGGATGGGTGCCCGGCTTGATGGTGAAGCCGATGCGCTCGATCTCGCTGCGGAAGAAGGCCGTGTTGTCATGCAGGCGGTCGCGCAGTTCCGTCGACTTGGCCAGGCGCTCGAGTACCGACAGCGAAGCGCCGGCAATCGATGGCGCCAGGGTGTTCGAGAACAGGTAGGGACGCGATTTCTGGCGCAGCGTGTCGATGACTTCCTTGCGCGCCGAGGTAAAGCCGCCCATGGCGCCGCCCAGGGCCTTGCCCAGGGTGCCCGTGATGATGTCGATGCGGCCCATGACATTGTGGTGTTCGTGCGTGCCGCGGCCCGTCGCGCCCATGAAGCCGGACGCGTGGCATTCGTCGATCATCACCAGCGCGCCGTACTTGTCGGCCAGGTTGCAGATCTTGTCCAGTTGCGCAATCGTGCCGTCCATCGAGAACACGCCGTCCGTGACGATGACTTTATGGCGCTTGCCGGCGGCGACGGCCGCCTGCAGCTGCACTTCCAGGTCGGCCATGTCGTTGTGCGCGTAGCGGTAGCGGCCAGCCTTGCACAGACGGATGCCGTCGATGATGGAAGCGTGGTTCAGCGCGTCGGAGATGATGGCGTCGTTTTCATCGAACAGGGGCTCGAACACGCCGCCGTTGGCGTCGAATGCGGCCGCGTACAGGATCGTGTCTTCCGTGCCCAGGAAGCTGGAAATGGCCTGTTCCAGTTCTTTATGCACGGTTTGCGTGCCGCAGATGAAGCGCACGGACGACAGGCCGTAGCCGTATTTTTGCGTGGCGGCAATGGACGCTTCCTGCGTCTGCAGGTCGCCGGACAGGCCCAGGTAGTTGTTCGCACACATATTGATCAGGGTACGGCCATCGTCGCACACCACTTCGGCGCCCTGGCGCGAGGCGATCACGCGCTCGGGCTTGTACAAGCCCTGCTCGCGCAGTTGATCCAGATTCTGTTGCAGACCGCTGAAAAAGGTGTTCTTCGCTTGCTCGCTCATGATATTCCCTGTGTCCCTGATGTATGCGTGTGGTGTCCGTGTGGTCTCAGCCGCCATAGGGGAAAGCCGCCGCTTGACCGGTGCGCGCACAATGCTGTACCGTGAAGCGCTGTTTGAAGTCTACACGTTTCCGTGTTTCTCCTCAAAATCCACTATTTCGAACTGAAATTCAATATAGTGGATATTACCCAAGCCTATTGAACTTTGCAAGCCACCTGCCGATGAAAACCAGCGTTTCGACCAATTCTCCCCCTGAAGTAGGTGCCACCCTGCAACGGCTGCGCCTGGCGCGCGGCCTGACACTCGAGGATTTGTCGCGCATCGCGGGCGTCTCGAAGTCCATGCTGTCGCAGATCGAGCGCGAAAAAGCCAATCCCACCATCGCCATCACGTGGCGCCTGGCCAACGCCCTGGGCGTGCAGATCGGCGAATTGCTGTCCAGCGCGGAAAAAGCCGTGGAAACCATCCGCGTCACGGACGCCCACGAAACCCCCACCCTGCCCGGCGACCACGCGGGCTACGTGCTGCGCATCCTGGGGCCGATGGAACTGGCGGGAAAATACGAATGGTATGAAGTGACCCTGGCGCCGGGCGGCGAACTGGCGTCGCAGCCGCACGATCCGGGCACCACCGAGCATCTGACGGTGATCCACGGCAACCTGGAGCTGGAAGTGGGCGCGGCAAGGAAAAAGGTCAAGAATGGCGGCACGGCGCGCTATCCGGCCGACTTGCCGCACACGATACGCAATCTGGGCAAGACGGAGGGCAAGGCGCTGCTGGTGGTGATCCACCGCTAGCGCGCCGCCCCCCCATCGGCAACATCAGCCGTGGCGCGGGCGCCGGCGCAAACGGGCAAAACCCAGCAGGGCCATGCCTCCCGGCAGCATGGCATAGGTTTGCGGTTCGGGCACGGGGCTGAGCGGATCGAGCCGGACGATCTCGCACAGGAACGATTTGCAGCGGCGCGCGGAAATCTGTCCCGCTTCATTGATGCCGCCGGCGGCAACATAGCTCCAGCCGGTCTCGCCCGGCACCAGGCTTTCCAGGCGGTAGAAAACCCCGTTGCTGTAGAACATGCCACTCGCGCTCAGCACCTGCCCCTGGCCGTCCACGCCGACCGGCTCCGATATCGATTTCAGGAATTCCGTCCGCTCGCCCGTCTTGAGGAAACCGCGCGTCCGGTCCTGGTTCCAGTCGGGGGTGACATTGCCGACCATCTGGCCCGCATTGTTGATGCCCGAAATCGTGCTCTGGTAGCCGCCCCACCCCGTCACGTCGGTCATCACGCCATCCTTGTACATGAAGCCTTGCGAACCGCCCGGGGTCGGCGCCATGGTGGAGCCGCCGACGACGACGCCAGCATCGTTGATGCCCGTGACCCAGCTATCCTTGCCGCCCAAGGTGCCCAGGGCCCGGATACCGAATTGCGGGTCGTACAGATAGGCTTTCGTCGTGTAGTCGAAAGTGGCATAGCTGCCGAAGCCGGCATTGAAGGCAACTTGCCCTGCAGCATTCATGCTCCCGGACCATGTCGTTTGCCCGGCGATATTGAGCGAGGTCGCCACGCCGCCGGACAGGATGTGCACCAGTGCGTTGCCATTGCTGCCGGCAGAACGCACGAGGCTATCCCCGGCCGCATTGCTGGCAAACACCATGTTGCTCACCCCGGCCTTGGGCGCCACCGTCAATTGATTGCCCGCCGTGGCATACACCATGTCGACGCCGTCGAGCCGGCCCACGCCGTAAATCTGCCCCATGGCGCTGATACTGCCCACGCTCAGGTTGGCCAGCGATGCATTCTCGAACACCGTGACGGAAAACTGGGGCCGCGATGCCGGCGCCCCCTGCGCCAACGCCAGCGTACTGATGCAACTGAAAAACAAGGGCAGCGTGATTCTTCGGATTATTTTCATTATTCCCTCCAAGAAAAATGCACGATATAATTAAATATTAAAAATGTAAACTTATTTGACAACATTGTTGTTTGCAAGACATTCGAACCGCCCCGTTGTCGCGCAGCCGTGCGCAATAAGTCCTTTTGCCCATGCTAAGATTTCGCAATAGACAAGATTTCCAGGCCTGGATGTCTTTGCAGAGCGCCGCAGCACATCCCGGCTCGCCCCATCCTTGCTACGCCCCTGCGCGGCATCCAGGCCCCAACTGTTTTCTAACGGAGCCCACGCGATGACCATTTCCGACAGCACCACCACCTTCCACAATAAAAAGGTCGTCGAGTACGACCCGGACCTGCCGTTCGACGCGTCACCCGACATCGTCTACCGCCTGTCGCTCGAGTATGACGACGCGCGCAAGATGGACGAACTGATCGCCAGCTTCCTCGGCAAGGCCGACAAGAACGCGCTGTCCGCGCTGATCATCGGCATGTGGGGCGACCCGTATGAATCGGGCGCCGACGAAGTGATGGCCGCGCTGATCGCCCATGCCGCCGAACTGCCCAACTTGCGCGCCCTGTTCATCGGCGACATGACGTACGAGGAATGCGAAATCTCCTGGATTGTGCAAGGCAGCTACAAGCCCCTGCTGGACGCCTTCCCGCTGCTGGAGGAATTGCGCATCCGCGGCGGCAATGAGCTCGTCATCGAGCCGTTCGCGCACCAGCACCTGCGCCGCTTCACCATCGAAGCGGGCGGCCTCGATCAAAAGATCGCCGAGGCGCTGGCGCAATCGAGCATGCCGCAGCTGGAACACCTGGAACTGTGGCTGGGCACGGACGACTATGGCTTTTCCGGCGACGTGGACCTGTACCGCAAGGTGCTGGCGCAGCTGACCGTGCCGACCCTGCGCTACCTGGGCTTGCGCGATGCGGAAATCGCCGACGACCTGGCCGTGTGGCTGGCGGAAGAGCCGCTGGTGGCGCAGCTCGACACGCTGGACCTGTCGCTGGGCACCATCG
Organism: Janthinobacterium sp. FT14W; assembly: GCF_009208755.1. Classification (NCBI taxonomy): domain Bacteria; kingdom Pseudomonadati; phylum Pseudomonadota; class Betaproteobacteria; order Burkholderiales; family Oxalobacteraceae; genus Janthinobacterium; species Janthinobacterium sp. FT14W. The sequence continues at coordinate 62,491 of NZ_WFLL01000024.1, forward strand.
GCGACCTGGGCGCCGTGGCCGTGCTCCATCACACGCAGCTGGGCAATCTGAAGCGCCTGGACCTGTCGCACCACTACATTTCCGAGGAAAACCAGGCGAAACTGAAGGCGCTGCCTTTCGAGGTGGTGCTGGACGACCCGCAGGAAGCGGACGAAGACGACGGCGAAAGCTACCGCTACGTGGCCGTGGGCGAATAAGCGGAGTCGCTCCCTTGGCTACACCTCTCACCCTGCTGGCCACCGCCGGCAGCAAGCGCGTGCGCCTGATGCAGGCGGCGCGCGCGCACCTGCGCCTGCCGCCCGCGCAGGTGCTGGAATGGCGCGACTGGCTGGCGCAGCCGGCGCTGCTGGACGATGCATTGCGCCAGCCCGGCCTGTTGAAGATCGAACCACCGGGCGACGATCGCGCCGCCCACCTGCTGTTGCTGGATGCGGGCTGCCGCCTGCAGGGCCGCGCCCCCGTGCGTGCGCCCGAACACGGCGAACTGCTGGCCATGGATGCGTGGTTTGCCGGTTTTGCCGCCGCCATGGCCTCCCTGGCGGCGCAACTGGCCGAACTGCCGCAGGCGCGCGTCGTCAATGCGCCGGCCGAAATCAGCCTCATGACGGACAAGCTGGCATGCCAGCGCCACCTGGCCGCGCACGGCGTGCCCATCCCCGCGCTGCTGGGGCCAGTCGAGAGCCACGAGCACCTGCAGTCGCTGCTGCATGCGCATGATCTCGAGCGCGTGTATCTGAAACCGCGCTATGGCTCGTCCGCGTCCGGCGTCGTCGCCTACCGCAGGAACAAGGCCGGGCGGCAGCAAGCCACCACCTCGGCCACCATGTTGCGGACGGACGGCCAGACGCGGTTGTTCAACGTCAAGCGCATGGCGCGCTACGAAGCAGCGGCCGACATCGCGGCCCTCGTCGACGCGCTGGCCGCGCAACAGCTGTACGCGGAAGCGTGGCTGAACAAGCCGCGCTGCGGCGACAGCCACTACGACCTGCGCGTCATCACCGTGGCGGGCCAGCCCGCGCACCGGGTGGCGCGCATCGGCGACCGCATGATGACCAATCTGCACCTCGACAACCGGCGCGGCGACGCGGCCGGCCTCTTGAACGAAGCCGACCTGGCGGCACTGGAAACGGCCAGCGCCCTGGCCGCGCGCGCCTTCCCCGCCAGCCACGTGACGGGCTACGACCTGGTGGTGCGCCACGGCCAGGCCCGCGTGCTGGAAGCGAACGCCTTCGGCGACCTGCTGCCCGGCCTGCTCTGGCAAGGCAACGACACCTATACGGCGCAACTGGCCCATTTCACCCGACATGCCTGACGAAATCCCCAAAATCCCCAATATGCACGCCGTCGTGGGCAGCCACGACATCGTCTTCATCACGCTCGACACCCTGCGCTACGACGTGGCGCAGGCGCTGTACGCCGCGGGCGAACTGCCCGTGCTGGGGCGTTTTTTACCACCGGGCGGCTGGGAACGGCGCCATTCGCCCGCCACCTTTACCTACGCGGCGCACCAGGCCTTCTTTGCGGGATTTTTGCCCACGCCGGCCGCGCCGGGCCGCCATCCGCGCCTCTTCGCTTCCGCCTTCGCGGGCAGCGAAACGACGTCGCCAAGCACGTTCGCGTTCGAGGAAGCGGACCTTCCCGCCGCATTGGCCGCGCGCGGCTACCGCACCATCTGCATCGGCGGCGTGGGCTTTTTTAACAAGCAGACCGCGCTGGGCTGCGTGCTGCCGTCGCTGTTCCAGGAAAGCCACTGGAGCGCGGGCATGGGCGTGGCCAGCCGCCACTCGACGCAGAAGCAGGTGGCGCTGGCCATCGCCCGCCTGGCGGACGGCGAACAACGCACTTTTTTGTTCATCAACGTGGCCGCCCTGCACACGCCGAACCGCGCCTACCTGCCCGGCTGCCGCGCCGACAATCCGGACAGCCATGCGGCGGCCCTGCGCTATGTCGACGGGGCGCTGGCGCCCCTGTTTGCCGCCTGCGCCGCGCGCGCGCCCACGTTTGCCATCGTCTGCTCGGACCACGGCAGCGCGTATGGCGAGGACGGCTACCGGGGCCACCGCGTGGCGCACGACAGCGTGTGGAACGTGCCCTACGCGCATTTTTTCATTGATTCTTCACACCAGCATTCCAAGGGAGCCGCACCGTGAATCCATCCGAACAGCCGGGCACCCTGGCGCAGCGCATGTGCCACACGCCTTACCAGGCGTATTCCTACTCGTATCCGCACAAGGCCGCCTACCGTACGCTGGAGCAGGCCACGCCGCTGGCACCCCTGTGGGCGCAGCAGGACCGCTCCGCCCTGTTCGCGTACATCCACATCCCGTTCTGCGAGATGCGCTGCGGCTTTTGCAACCTGTTCGCCATGGCGCGCCCCGGTGCCGACATGGTCGAGCGCTATGTGCGGCAAGTGCTGGTGCAGATGCGCGCCCTGGCCGGCGCCCTGGGCGAACGGCGCTTTGCCCGCTTCGCGCTCGGCGGCGGCACGCCCACCTACCTGTCGCCCGCGCAGCTCGACACCCTGCTGTGCGGCGCGCGCGACATCCTCGGCATCGACCTGCAAACCACGCCGGCCGGCATCGAGGCGTCGCCCGAAACCATCACGCCCGAGCGCCTGGCCGTCTGCCGCGCGCATGGCATCGACCGCGTCAGCCTGGGCATCCAGAGCTTTGCCGCCGGCGAGATGCGCGCGCTGGCCCGCCCCCAGCAAAACGCCACCGTCCATCACGCCATCGGCCTGATACGCGCGGCCGGCTTTCCCACCTTGAACCTGGACCTGATCTATGGCATCGCGGGCCAGACGGTGGCCAGCCTGCTGGCCTCCATCGACAGCGCGCTGGCCTTCCGCCCCGAGGAAATCTATCTGTACCCGCTGTACGTGCGCGAGCAGACGGGTCTCGGCAAGATCGCGCGCCGCCAGGGCGCCGATACGCTGAACCCCATCATGCTGGCGCAGGACGGCGACAGCCGGCTGGCCCTGTACGCGGCCGCGCGCGACCATTTGCGCGCGCAAGGCTATGAACAGGTGTCGATGCGCATGTTCCGCGCACCGCACGCGCCGGAACAGAACGGACCGTCGTACTGCTGCCAGAACGACGGCATGGTGGGCCTGGGCGCGGGCGCCCGCTCCTACACGGCCACTCTCCATTATTCCAGCGAGTACGCGGTGGCGCGGGCAGAGACCATCGGCATCATCGACAACTACCTGGCGCTGGACGAAGAACGCTTCGCCCAGGCCGAACATGGCTATGTGCTCGACGAAGTGGAACAGCGCCGCCGCTACGTGATCCAGTCGCTGCTGACGAAACCGGGCCTGGACCGCGACGCCTACGCGGCCCGTTTCGGCACGCATTGCGAAGCAGACCTGCCGCAGCTGGCCGAGCTGCACGCGCTGGAACTGGTGGAACAGGATGGTCCGCTGCTGCGCCTTAACGACCGGGGCTACAGCTATGCCGACACCATCGGCCCCTGGCTGGCCTCCGAGACGGTGCGCGCGCTGATGGCGCAAGCGGGCCAGGCGTGCTGACCACGCAGCCGGGCACCTTGTCCCTGCTGTACCGGGGCACGCTATCGAGCTGCAACTACGCCTGCGGCTACTGCCCGTTTGCCAAGAAGCGCGACAGCCGCGCCGCGCTGGCCCGCGACGCGCGCGAAGTGGCGCGTTTTACCGGCTGGGTGGCGGCGCAGGAGCGGCACATCGGCGTGCTCTTCACGCCCTGGGGCGAAGCACTGGTGCGGCGCCACTACCGCGCGGCCATGCAGGCGCTGGCCGCACTGCCGCACGTGCGCCAAGTGGCGCTGCAGACCAATCTGGCTGGTCCTTTGGCCTGGCTGGAAGAGTTGGACGGCACCAGCCGGCAAAAGATCGGCCTGTGGTGCACCTACCATCCTGACCAGACGACACTGGCCCGCTTTGTCGAACGCTGCGCGCGCCTGGACGCCATGGGCGTGCGCTATTCCGTGGGCGTCGTGGCGATGAACGAACACCTGGGCGCCATCCGCGCCCTGCGCGCGGCCCTGCCCGCGCACGTCTACCTGTGGCTGAACGCCTACGACCGGCGCGGACCCGGCTACTACACGGCGGAAGACCTGGCCTGGCTCGACGCCGTCGACCCGTGGTTCGCGCAGAACCGCCGCCCGTCGCCCTCGCGCGGAAAACCGTGCCTGGCGGGCGAGGCATCGCTGTCCGTCGATGGCGACGGCGAACTGGCGCGCTGCCATTTCGTACCCGAGCGGCTGGGGAATCTGTATGTGGATGAGCTGGCGGACATGCTGCAGGAAAAGTCCTGCCCCCGCTTCAAGTGCGATTGCTATATCGGCTATGCGCAGCGCAAGGATTTGCCGTTCCAGACGGTGTTTGGGGAGGGTGTGCTGGCGAGAATAGCCCCAGATGCAAGGGCCGGGGTCGGACCCTCAGGGTCCGACCCCAGTCTTTGCCTGGGGGGGGTAATACGGCTTACTGCGCCGCCACCTTGGCCGCTTCCGCAGGCACCGCTGGCGCCATCTTCAGCGACCGGCTGAGGAAGCCCCAGCGGTCTGCCACTTCTTCAATCTGCTTGGTCGTCGGCTTGCCGGCGCCATGGCCCGCCTTGCTGTCGATGCGGATCAGCACGGGTGCGGCACCGCCTTGCGCTGCCTGGGCGGCGGCGGCGAACTTGAAGCTGTGGGCAGGCACGACGCGGTCGTCGTGGTCGGCCGTCGTGATCATGGTGGCCGGATAGCAGCCGCCCGCCTTCAGGTTGTGCAGCGGCGAGTATTTCACCAGCGCCTTGAACTGTTCGGCATCGTCCGACGAGCCGTAGTCAGGCACCCAGCCCCAGCCCACGGTGAACTTGTGGAAGCGCAACATGTCAAGCACGCCCACCTGCGGGATGGCCGCGGCGAACAGGTCGGGACGCTGCGTCATGGCCGCGCCCACCAGCAGGCCGCCATTGCTGCCGCCGCCGATCGCCAGCTTCGATGGCGAGGTGACCTTGTTGTCCACCAGCCATTGCGCCGCGCCGATAAAGTCGTCGAACACGTTTTGCTTGTTCAGCTTGGTACCAGCCTGGTGCCAGGCTTCGCCGTATTCTCCGCCGCCGCGCAGGTTGGCCATCACGTAGACGCCGCCCATTTCCACCCAGGCAAGATTCGCCACGGAGAAGCTTGGAGTCAGCGAAATATTGAAGCCGCCATAGCCGTACAGATAGGTCGGATTCGTGCCGTCCAGCTTCATGCCTTTTTTCGAGACGATGAACATCGGCACCTTGGTGCCGTCGCGGCTGGTGAAGAATTGCTGGCGCGTTTCAAAGGCGTTCGGGTCGAAATCGACCTTCGGCTGGCGGTACACGCTGCTCTTGCCCGACTTCATGTCGTAACGGTAGATGGTCGCTGGCGTCGTAAAGCTGGTGAACGAATAGAACGTTTCCGTGTCGCCGCGCTTGCCCGCAAAGCCGCCTGCCGAACCGATGCCCGGCAAGGCCACTTCACGCACCAGCTTGCCGTTCAGGCCGACGATCTTGATTTGCGTCTGCGCATCTTTCAGGTAGTCGAGCACCAGCTGGTTGTTGATCAGGTTGACGGCAACGAGGGTTTCCGCCGCCTGCGGCACGATTTCCTTCCAATCGGAGGGCAGCGGCTTGCGCGTGTCGATGGCGATCACGCGCGATTTCGGCGCCTGGTTATCCGTCTTGAAGAAGAAGACGGGGCCGTCATTGTCGATGAACGAGTACGACGCATCGAACGCTTCCAGCAAGCCCACGACCTTGGCATTCTTCTGGCGCAAGTCCTTGTAGAAGACGCGGTTCTTGCGTTCCGTGCCTTGCGTGGCCGTGATGATCAGATAATTGCCGTCGTCGCTGACGATGCTGCCGCCAAACGCCCATTCCTTCTGATCGGGACGGTCGAAGACGAGCACGTCGTCGCTTTGCGGCGTGCCGATCTTGTGGAAGTACAATTTCTGGAAGTAATTGATATCGGCCAGCTTGGTTGCTTCGTTCGGCGCGTCATAGCGGCTGTAGAAGAAACCGGTGTTGTCCTTGGTCCACGAGGCGCCCGAGAACTTGGCCCACTTGATGTGGTCCGTCAAGTCCTTGCCCGACTCGATGTCGCGCACTTTCCATTCGTTCCAGTCGGAACCGGAAGCGGACGTGGCATACGCCAGGTACTTGCCGTTCGGGCTGATCGAGGTGCCGGCCAGCGCCACCGTGCCGTCCGTGGACAGGGTATTCGGGTCCAGCAGCAGGCGCGGCTCGTCCGTCAGTTTTTTCACCGTGTACAGCACGGCCTGGTTCTGCAAGCCGTCATTGCGGCTGTAGAAGTAGCGGCCGCCCTGCTTCGTTGGCGTAGTGAAACGCTCATAGTTCCACAGCTTGGTCAGGCGCTGCTTGATCGCGGCGCGCTCGGGGATGGTGCCCAGGTACGACTGCGTCAGCTTGTTTTGCGCCGCCACCCACTCGCCTGTCTCGGCGCTGTTGGCGTCTTCCAGCCAGCGGTACGGGTCGGCGATGGTGGTGCCGAAATAGCTGTCTTGCTGGTCGACTTTTTTGCTGACCGGATACGTCACGGAGGCGCCATCGCCGGCCGGGCAGGATTGTGCCATGGCATTGCCACCGAAAGCGGCCAGCAAACTGAATATGAGGGTTGCACTACGTAATTGCATGGGTTGTTTGTCTCATTGTTGGATGTCGAGGAAAGCAGGCCGCGCACACATGCCGCGGCTGCCCATATTGACTTTCGCCAAGAGAAATCATAGCGCGGATTGGCACTTTTAAAGCACAGTTATCTGATGGATTTGCCGTCTTTTGTTTGGGCAATTTGCAGGAATCGCCGTGATAAATCGCGTTTTTGGCAAGAATCGGCAAACTGGCAGACAGGCAAGAAACATTGTCAAAATCAAATACGTTTCATCAAGCCGTCATAATTCTTCCTTACCATGGGCAACATGTTCATGGCCCGTCCAGAGGCCGTGCCGCCACATCCGCCTATGCACACTCTCGCCCTCCCTTCCGCCACTGCCGTGCCGCCCGGCGCGCCGCCATCGAATGTGGCTTACCTGAAGCCGCCATCGCACACCATGACCATCGAAGGGACGGATGCCTTGCACGAGATCCTGGCGGGCCGCAAGCTCAACGCGCTGTTCCAGCCCATCATCCACATGCACAGCGGCGACATCATCGGCTACGAAGGCTTGATACGGGGCCCGTCCGACAGCCCCCTGCATGCGCCGATGAACCTGTTCAAGGTGGCGCGCGCGCACGACCTGACCCTGGAAGTGGAACACCTGTGCCGGCAAGTTGTGCTCGAACGCTTTGCCGAACTGCAGCTGCCGGGCAAGCTGTTCCTCAATGTCAGCCCGGAATGTTTATTACTGCGCAATGCCCGCCATGGCGAGACACTGGAATACATCGAACACATCGGCATCAATCCGGACCGGGTCATCATCGAGCTGACGGAAAACCAGCCCACGTATGACTACGAGCTGATGCGCGAAGCAGTGCTGCATTACCGCAATATGGGCTTCCAGATCGCCATCGACGACCTGGGCGAAGGCTTTTCCAGCCTGCGCCTGTGGTCGGAACTGCGGCCCGAGTACGTGAAAATCGACATGCATTTCATCCAGGGCATCAATAATGACCCCGTGAAACTGCAATTCGTGCGCTCGATCCAGGAAATCGCGGAAAAGTCGGGCACCCTGGTGATCGCCGAAGGCATCGAGGCGCAGACGGAATTGCTGGTCTTGCGCGACCTGGGCGTGGCGTTCGGCCAGGGCTACCACCTGGGCCGCCCCAACGCCGTACCGGCGCGCGCCTTGCCGGCCGAAGTGGTGCAGGCGCTGGGGCGCAACGGCGTGGCCGTGTATCCGCAGCGCAGCAGCCTGGAAAAGAACGGCGCCAGTATCCGCAAACTGCTGCACCGCGTGGCCGCCGTTTCGCCGCAGCTCAACAATAACGAGGTGTACGATATTTTCCTGAAGGAACCGAAGCTGATGATCATCCCCGTCGTCGACGACGGCGTGCCGCTGGGCCTGATCAGCCGCTTCGAGATGATCGACCACTTCGCCCGCCCGTATCAGCGCGAACTGTATGGCAAGAAATCGTGCAGCCTGTTCATGGATGCCACGCCCCTGATCGCCGACCACGAGACGAGCTTGCAGGAACTCAGCTACACCATGGTGCAGTCCAGCGCCCACCACCTGTTCAACGGTTTCATCATTACCGAACACGGCCGCTACCTGGGCATGGGCACGGGACACGACCTGATGCGCGAAATCACGCAGATGCAGATCAATGCAGCCCGCTACGCCAACCCGCTCACGCAGCTGCCCGGCAACGTGCCCATCAACGAGCATATCGACCGCCTGCTGCACAGCGCTGCCCGCTTCTGGGTCTGCTATTGCGACCTCGACCACTTCAAGCCCTTCAACGACGTGTACGGCTACCGCAAGGGCGACGACGTGATCCAGCTGACGGGAGAAATCCTCAGCGGCCATTGCGACCCGAACCGCGACTTCATCGGCCACATCGGCGGCGACGATTTCATGATCCTGTTCCAGAGCGAAGACTGGGAAACGCGCTGCCAGGCGATGCTGGACGACTTTGCGGCCGCCATCCTCGCCTACTACAGCACGGGCGACTGCGAACGGGGCGGCTACATCAGCGAAGACCGGCAGGGCAAGAAAGTATTCTATTCATTGATCAGCCTATCTTTGGGCGTGATCAAGGTGGAAGCCCACCAGTACTACACGCACCACCAGATTGCCACGCAGGCGGCGGAAGCGAAGAAGCAGGCCAAGAAAATCCACGGCAACAGCCTGTTCCTGGACCGGCGCCAAGGCACGGGCATGGCGCGCATGGATGCCTAGCTCAGGCGGTCACTACGGGGCGGAGCGCAAGCCGTGGCGCCGGCATTGACGCAAGCGGCAATGCCGGCAGTAATGCAATCGCGCCGGGCCGGGCACAGACAGGATTGCCATGCCGCCAACCATGCCGACGGACATGCCCGTCATCATGCCGCCAGCGGCGCCGGTCCCAGCAGAGGCTGGCTATTCACATACTGCGCACTGGCTTGCGCCTGCCACGGGAAGTGGCCATCGCGCGACGGCCAGACGATCTGGTACACGGTAAAATCATCGCCCTGGTAATACCAGCGCGCATAGCCGACATAGTTGCGGTATTGCTCGACGGGCACGCGCACGAAGGCGCATTGATGGCCTTCCAGCAAGACGTCCGTGGTGGCCGTGAAATCCGTGATGGCGCCGCTGCGCGCGGCATCGAGCGCCACGTCGAGTATCTGGTGGGCCATGGCGCGCGGCAAGCCCATGATGAGGAATTCAGGCTGGCCGAAACTGTGGCAAGCGCCTATCGTGAACGCATAACCGGGACCTTCTTCATCGGCGCTGATATGGACGCCATGCCAGCCATGCGTGGCGATGTCGTCGATAACTTTTTGCTCGGATGCATCCTCACCTGCCTGCCTTACCATGTTCCACCTTTCACTGTGCCAATAACCCCTGCCGCATGCAGGCCTCGTACACGCGTTGCGCACGCGTTGTGCACGCATGGCCTCGTTGCGGCGCGACATGCCTGTTGGCAATTATCGCATGCGGCGCCCGCCCATGCGTGCACGGGGCCACCGTTTCAGTCGCGCGGCGGCGGGGAACGCACCTGGTGCCATTGCCGCATGCGCTGCTGCGCCTCCTCCAGCTGTGCCGGCTCCAGCCTGGCGCCCGCCGCTTCCCTGGCCTTGGCCGCCCCGCTATCGCCGCCCTCGGCCGCCAGCGCCAGCCACATATAGCCGCAGACGAGGTCCTTTTCCACGCCGCGCCCGCTGTTGTACATGCCGCCCAGGTTGTACTGCGCCAGCGCATGGCCCTGGCCGGCCGCGCGCGCATACCATTGCACGGCCAGGCCGTCGTCCTGCGGCACGCCATGGCCGTTCGCATACATGACGCCCAGGTTGTTCTGCGCGCTGGCATCGCCCTGCTCAGCGGCCGTGCGGTACCAGCGCACGGCGCACACTTCGTCGCGCTCCACGCCATGGCCATTCGCATACATCACGCCCAGGTTGAACTGCGCATTCGACGCCCCCTGGACGGCCGCCCTGGCATACCAGTCCAGCGCCTGGCGCAAGTCGCGGGCGATGCCGCGCCCGCCCGCAAACATGCCGCCCAGGTTGTATTGCGCCATGCAATGGCCTTGCAGGGCGGCCCGCCGGTACCAGCTGACGGCGCGCGCCTCGTCCTTGTCCACGCCCTGGCCCCGCGCCAGCATCAGCCCCAGGTTGAACTGGGCGTCGGCGTCGTCCTGCTCGGCCGCCCGCTGCAGCCAGGCGTAGGCGCGCAGCTGGTCGGGTGCCACGCCCAGGCCTTCCGCATAGGCCACGCCCAGCTGCCGCTGCGCCACGGCCAGGCCCTGGGCCGCAGCCTGGCGGAACCAGGCCAGCGCCTGCGCATCGCTCTGCACCACGCCCTGGCCCCGCTTGTAGACGAGTCCCAGGTTCAGCTGTGCCTGCGCATCGCCCTGCAGGGCTGCCTTGCGGAACCAGGCCAGGGCCAGCGCATCGTTCTTTTTCGCGCCCAGCCCCTGGGCATACGCTTCGCCCAGCAGGGATTGCGCGCTGGCCACGCCCTGCTCGGAAGCGCGGTAAAACCACGCCAGGGCCAGCTCGTCGCTCTGCAGCACGCCCCGCCCCTTGCGGTACATCTGTCCCAGGTTCTGCTGGGCCGAGGCATCGCCCTGCGCGGCGGCGCGGCGGAACCACAGCACGGCATCCTCGTCGCTCTGCGCCACGCCCCGGCCGTGGTAATACAGCGCGCCCAGGTGGTTCTGCGCGAACGCCAGCCCTTGCAGCGCAGCCAGGCGCAGCCAGACAAAGGCGCGCGCATCGTCCTGCGCCACGCCTTCGCCCTTCTTGTACATCAATCCCAGATTGAACTGGGCATAGGCATTGCCCTGCTCGGCAGCCGTGCGGAACCAGATATACGCCTGGTGGCTATCTCTGGCAGTATGGTGCTTGTCCATGTGCGCCCCCATCCACATTGCGCTTGCCGGCAGCACGCGCAAAACGGCGGCCCAGGGCGGCGAAATCGTGTGTTGCTTAAATTTTAAATTCGATGCGGGGGAAGGACTTGAGCGGGCTCAAATGAAATAACAAAATTATATCGTTTTGATGAGCCCGCTTCCATGCGCGGGGAGCATGGCGCGCCGGCATGGGCGCGCGGCAAGAAATGGCGGGCGCCTAGCGGCGCGCCGGATGTTTTTGCAGGAATTGCGGCACCTTGGCGGCGGCCAGCTTGTTCAGCGACACGAGCAGGTCCGCGTCGACATCGGCGATGCCATAGCTGCTGCGCAGGTGGCGGCCGATATGGATCAGCACTTGCGCCGCCACTTCCGCATCGGACTCGGCCCTGTGGGCTGCACTCTTGAAGGCGATGCCCAGCTGGCTGGACAGCAAGCCCAGCTTGTAGCTGGCCATGCCGGGAAACACGCGGCGCGACAGTTTCAAGGAGCACACGAGCGACTGGTGCGCGGGCGTCAGGTTCAGCCTGGCACTTTCCGCGCGCAGGAATTTCTCGTCGAAACTGGCATTGTGCGCCGACAAGGCATCGCTGCCGATAAAATCCAGCAACTGCGGCACCACCTCGGCCACGGGCGGCGCCTGGTCCACCATGGCCTGCGTGATGCCCGTCAAGCCCGTGATGAACGAGGGGATGCGCGCATTGCAGTTGATCAGGGTCACATAACGGTCCGTGACCTGCCCCCCTTCGATGCGCAGCGCCGCCACTTCCGTGATGCGGTCGCCCATGTCGGGAGATAAACCGGTCGTCTCGAAGTCGATCATGACGATCGGTTTGTCAAACACATGCATGGGGCGTTCTTTCGTGGGTGCAACAGTGGGTGTATCGATAAAATGCGCAGGGCAAGGCGCCGCGTCGAAGACAGTACACTAGTACGGCAAGACGCGGCAACGCCGCCATGCACATTTTATCAGCCGAACTTGCGCACGGCGTCCAGCGCCAGGCCCGCACCGATACTGCCGAACAGGTCGCCTTCGACCTTGCGCGCGGCCGGCACCAGCGCGGCAATCTTTTCGCGCAGCAAGCGCACGCCGCTGGAACCGCCCGTGAAGAACACGGTGTCGACGGCTTCCGGCGCCACGCCCGCGTCGCGCAGCAGGCGCAGCACGGTTTCTTCCACGGAAGCGCACAGGTGGCCGATGGCGTCATCGAACTGCGTGCGTTTCAGCAACAGGCTTTGCGCGGGCGACAAGCGGTCCAGCTCCAGCTGCACTTCGGCCGCGTCGGACAGGGCAATCTTGCCTTCTTCCACTTTCATGGCCAGCCAGTGGCCGGCCCGCTCGTCGATCAGCTTTTGCAGGCGCCCCATCTTGTCCTGTTCGCGCGCATCGCGGCACACGTCGGCCAGCTGCACCCAGATCTTCTTCGTGTACGCCAGGTTGATCGTGTGCCAGGTAGCCAGGTTGAAATAGTAGCTGGACGGCACTTCGCTATTGTTATGCAGGCGGCTGCCATAGCCCAGCAAGGGCATGACGGACGACAGGCTCAGGTATTTATCGAAGTCCGTGCCGCCGATGTGCACGCCGCCGGTGGCCAGGATATCGTCGCGCCGTTCCGTCTTTTTCGCCCGTTCGGGCGACAGGCGCACCAGCGAAAAGTCGGACGTGCCGCCGCCGATGTCGGCGATCAGCACCAGTTCTTCCCTGGCGATCTGCGACTCGTAGTCGAATGCGGCGGCGATGGGTTCGAACTGGAAGGCCACGTCCTTGAAGCCGACGGAACGGGCCACTTCGGCCAGGGTATCCTGTGCCAGCTGGTCGGCTTGCGCATTGTCATCGATAAAGAAGACGGGACGGCCAAACACGGCGGACGAGAATTCGCGGCCCGCGGATTGCTCGGCGCGACGTTTCACTTCGCCGATGAATTGTGCCAGCAACATGCGGAACGGCAGCGCACGGCCGCCCACTTCCGTCTGGCCATCGATGAGACTGGTACCCAGCAAGCTTTTCAGCGAGCGCATCAAACGCCCCTCGTAGCCGGCCAGATAGCCGGCCAGCGCCGCGCGGCCAAAGCTGACTTCCTCGTCTTCCGCATTGAAGAAGACGACGGACGGTAAGGTCGTCTTGCCATCTTCCAGGCCGAGCATGGTGCTCTGCCCGGGACGTGCCCAGCCTACCGTGGAATTTGACGTGCCGAAATCGACGCCGCAAGCATTGGCCATGTCGACCCTTCCCTGAATAAAGGGGCGTCATGTTATCAGAAGGCAGGCCTTTGCACCAGAAAAACCATTCGGCACGGTCAACATCACAAGCTTGCTTTGTATCAAGTACTGCTGGCGCGCAAAAGCTACTCTTGGGAGTAACGCCGAGCACCTCGGCAAGTTTCCGGAGACCCATCGTGCCCCACGTTCCCCTGCCCGCTGCCTTGCTGGCAGCCCTCGTTTCCCTGGCCGGTTGCGGCGGGGGTTCGGCCGACACCCAGGCCGGCGCCGGCTGCTCGCTGCACGCCACGACAGGCTGCGGCGGCAGCCCGCCACCGCCCGTCGTGCCGCCCGTGAAGCCGCCCGTCACCCCGCCCGTGACGCCGCCTGTCACGCCGCCCGAACCGGCCAGCCTGGCCAGTGCCGTCAACCTGGTCTTTTCCAGCACGGAACTGGCTTCGGCGGGCCTGGCCGGCAGCGAAGTGACCGTCACGGCCCTCGTCAAGGATGGCGCCAACCTGGCCTTGCCAAACGCAAAGATTTCTTTTGCAGCCGATTCCGGCATCCTCGGCAGCGTCGATGCCGTGACGGACAAGAACGGCCAGGCGCGCGCCCTGCTGGGCACGGGCGGCGCCAACGGCAACCGCAGCATCACCGTCACGGCCAGCGTGGGCGCGCGCAGCGGCAAGGGCACGGTGGCCGTCACGGGCAGCACGGTGGAATTGCAGGGACCGGCCGCGCTGATGCTGGGCCAGGGCGCCGACCTCACCGTCACCGTGCGCGACTCGGCGCGCAAGCCCGTGGCCGGCGCGGCCATCGCCTACGGCACGGGCGCCGGCAATGGCGTGCGCGTCAGGGATGGCGGCGCGGCGCTCAGCAATGCGCAAGGCCAGCTGGTGCTGCGCCTGACGGCCGGCAGCCTGGGCAGGGACGCCGTGTCCGTCAGCGCGCTGGGCGCCGCCGCCACGCAGGCGTATGCCGTGGCCGGCAGCGAGCTGCGCCTGACTCCGGCCGTGGGCCAGGATGCCAGCGGCGCGGACGTGCTGCCGGAAGTGGCGACCCTGGCCTGCCAGGCCATCGATGTACGCTACGACAAGGCGGGCGTGGCGCAGACGGGCAGCACCAGCCTGTCCACCTCGCGCGGCAGCCTGTTCGCGGACAGCGCCTGCAGCCAGGCCTTGCCTTCCAGCTTGATTTTTAGCAATGGCAACTTGCCGCGCAGCTATGTACAGTCGGCCAACGCGGGCGTGGCCACCATCACGGCCGCCGTGGCGGGCGGGCCCACGGCGCAGACGCGGCTGGAATTCGTCGCCCCCCTGAGCAGCGCCAGCAAGCTGGCCGTGCAAGCGGAACCGGCCGTGCTGCGCGCGAATACGGGCGCATCGGCCGAGAACGCCAGCAGCATCAGCGCCGTGGTGCGCGATGGCCCCGCAAACAATCTGGTCAAGAACGCCCCCGTGCTGTTCAGCATCTTGAGCGACCCCAGCGGTGGCTACCTGCGGGAATCCGGCCGGGTATTGACGGGCAGCGACGGCCTGGCGCGCACCGCGTATGTGGCGGGCCAGGCCGACAGCGGCCGCGACGGCGTGCTGATCCAGGCCCGCATCGACGGCGCCCCGCAAGCGGCGGCCACGTCGCTCGTGCGCCTGACGGTGGCGCGGCAAGCGCTGTCGATCAAGCTGGGCACGGGCAGCCTGCTGCGCGAATATTCGGCCAGCGTGCTGCAGAAGGACTTCGCCGTGTTCGTTTCCGACAGCGCCGGCAACGCCGTGCCCGGCGTCGCCGTCACGGCCGCCGCCTGGCCCAGCCGCTATGCCAAGGGATATTACGTGTGGGAAGCGGACAAGCCCGAGTTCCCCGACACGGGCGCCTGGCGCCTGGCCCTGCCCCACTACAGCTGCGCCAACGAAGACATCTTGCGCAACGGCATCTACGACGCCGCCTACGACCGCAACGGCAATGGCGTGCTCGACCCGGGCATTCCCCTGGCCGTCAGCGCCAGCGGCCTGAGCGATGCGCTGGGCATGGCCACCGTCACCGTCAGCTATCCCCGCAATTATGCGACCTGGGTACACGTGGCCCTGACTGTCCGCGGCACGGTCAGCGGCACGGAAGCGAGCGCCACGGCGGAATTGCCCCTGCCCGCCCTGGCCAGCGATTTCAGCGCGCGCCGCGTGGCCCCGCCGGGACGCACCAGCCCCTATGGCAGCGGCCCCTGCGACAGCGCCGATTGAAGAGCAAGCATACCACTTGCCATTCAGTCATATTTTTTTGCAACATGAACAATAAGCGTGAATAAGCATGCAGTCTTGCCATGCAGCAATCTTTTACGCTATGCTCATTCTGCCCGCCCAGGCCGCCACCAGCGGCCGGGCCTGCAGGAATACTTTGAGACAGGTTGCTTGCCAGACCAATATGCGAAAAAAGAATACTGTAGCCCGGACACCCAGCACCGCCACCCGCGCCATCCCCGGCGCCGGACGGCGCGTGACCTCATATGACGTGGCCCTGCTGGCCGGCGTGTCGCAATCGGCCGTGTCGCGCTGCTTCAAGCCGGGCGCCAGCATCTCGCCCGCCACCCATGCCAAGGTCATGCAGGCGGCCATCACCCTCGACTACATCCCCAACGCGGCCGCGCGCAGCCTGATCACGCGGCGCTCGAACCTGGTGGCCGTCATCATTTCCAACCTGGCCAACCTGTACTATCCGCAAGTGCTGTCCGACCTGAGCCAGCAAATCGCCCGCCTGGGCAAGCGCCTGCTGCTGTTTACCCTGGAGCGCGAAGCGGACATCGGCAAAGTCTTGAGCGATGTGTGGCAATACCAAGTCGATGGCGCCGTCGTGGCTGCCTGCCTGTCGGACGAGCAGATGGCCGAGTTCGGCCGGCGCGACGTGCCGCTGGTGCTGTTCAACCGCAGTCCCCGCGACCACGCCGTGCATGCCGTGCTGTGCGACCAGGCCGAAGCGGCGCGCCTGCTCGTGTCGCGCCTGGCCGAAGCGGGTCACCGCCAGTTTGCCATCATCGACGGCCCCGGCGACTCGGCCGTCGCGCAGGAGCGCAAGGCCGGCATGCTGGACCGCTTGCTGAGCCTGGGCTTGCCCGCGCCCATCGTTGTCAGCGGCAACTACGATTACGCCAGCGGCGGACGGGGCTTGCGCAAGGTCATCGACCGCCTGGGCCGCGTGCCGGATGCCGTCATTTGCGGCAACGACATCATGGCCATCGGCTGCCTGGACACGGCGCGCCACCAGATGGGCATCCAGGTGCCGCTGCAGATGTCCGTGGCCGGCTTCGACGCGCTGGAAGCGTCCGGCTGGCTCAGCTATGACATCACCACCCTGCGCCAGCCCGTGCAAAAGATGGCCAGCGACGCCGTCGCCATGCTGGACGAACTGATGGAGCGGCGCGGCGGCATTGCCGAGCGCAGACGCTATTGCTCGTATCTGGTGGAGGGCAGCACGGCGCGGCTGACCGGCGCGCCTCCCCACTTCGGCATGATGGCTGCCGCCTGAAAAACGCCCGTGGCGTTGTTGCCGGGGTTACTCTGGTCCTGCGCCGTAATCGCGTACTGTCTTCGGGGCGGCGCCTGGCCCTGGGCATTTTTCAGGCGTTCCTTCCTCTCATACAAAACACAACAGTCCCGCGCAACAGAAAAACCTCGCATCGCTGCGAGGTTTTCTGTTGCTGCATCGGCTGTAGCATCGGCTGTATCAACCGAAGATCTTGCCCTTGAGCATATTCAAGCCCTGGCTGACGAGGTCATTGCCTTCTGGTACCTGACCGTTCGGCGTCAGCTTGTCGACCAGCTGGGGCAGCAAGGCTGCCAGGCCGCCCGAGGCCGCGTCCGGCGCGACGCCCGCTTTTTCGGCGATCTGGGTGATCGTGTCGGCGCCCAGCGCATCCTTGATCTGTTCGCCGGAGACGGGCGCATTGGCGCCGGTGCCGATCCAGCTGGCCACCTGGTCGCCCAGGCCGCTTTCCTGGAATTTCTGCAGCAGGCCAGGCAAGCCGCCATGCTGGTTGACCAGGTCCATCACGCTGGCCATCAATCCCGACGGCGCTTCCCCATCCGCGCCCTTGTTGCCCAAAGCGCTCATCGCCTGTCCTGCAAGTTGATCTAGCAAACTCATCGTATTCTCCTGAACGCTATCGATTAGTGCCGCATGACTGCGGCGTCCGGCATGGCGCAGACCTTTCTCCGCCACGGAAATCATTATACTATGAATAATAACAATGCTATAATTACAATCTCGAGACGAACGCACGGACAGGCTCACTGCAGAGCCGCCCACCTCCATCATATTTAGTTCGGCACAACATGCAAGCGTAAATTGACGGTTCACAAAAACGTGTAGAATAAATTTTCCTACTTACTGAGGAGTATCAACACATGAACATCAATAAAGCGGTAGACAAGGCTTACGAAAAAAAGACGTTCAAGGAAATTGCTGATGCGCCCGTCGATGCGCTGCAAGGCGTGAGCGAGAAGGATGCGGAGCTGCTCAAGCAGGCTTTCAATATCAAGACCGTGCGCGACCTGGCGAACCTGAAATACTCGAAGTGGGCGCGCGCCATCGTCACCCTGGCCGATACGGAAGAATAGACCGGGCCATGCCCCTGGCCAGCCCGCCAGCACAGCCCGCCCCAGCCGGCGGGTTTTTTCATTCCAGGCAGCTAGCGGCTGGCAAGCCGCTAGCCACAGGGAGGCGCCATTGGCCACGCCGCTGACCCTGCCCGGCATCTGCTGGCCCCTGCACGCGAGCACGGGCCACCTTGCCGTCACCACATCCCACATCACGGGCCACTTTCGCGCCGGCAGGGGCCAGGACGCCATCGTGCTGTGCGATCTGCTGCCAGCCGGAAAGTTTCGCAATGGCGCGGCGCGCCACTGGTGCCGCACGCACCAGTGCTACTGGGGCACGCAGGCCGACCTGGCCGACCAGCAGGCAGGGCAGCCGATGCGTTGCCGCCAGCACGCCAGCCCCATGGGCTATGTGCTGTATCCGGACCTGTTCGACCCCATGCAGTTCCACGCCGCCACCTTGCGCCTGGGCACAGATGGCCTGTTGCAACTGCGCGCCCGGGCCGACGACGGCGGCGCCCTGTTCAGCCGCGACCTGCCGGCCCTGGCCATCGACTGCCGCGCCCTGCCCGGCTTGTTCCCTCCCGACGTCGTGCAGCTGAACGTCACGCCGCCCGCCGCGCAGGCCTTCGCCGCCGCGCTGCAGGCGGACGCGCCGCTGGGCTGCAGCGACTGCGCCCGCTGCGGCCACCCGCACCTGGACCTGGGCAGCTTCGCGCTGGCGCCGCACCGCCGCCACAGCTGCGGCCATTGCGGCCATGACGCCTCGCACAGTCCCATGGCCATCGTCTCGACGCCCCTGTGGCGCTTGCGCGACTTGCCCCAGCGCATAACGCAATGCTTCTGAAGGTGCGCCCGTCCACAGCCGGCCTGCCCCCGGGGCGCGCGGCATGTGGTGGTGGCTGCCCCCGTACCTGAAACACGGCAGGAAGATTCAAGCGGCCACACCCGCCTGTTCCAGCAGGGTGGCGCGGAAAATGCCCACCAGTGGCCGCAAGTTGACCTTGTGCCAGGCCAGCCACAGGGGCGTGCGATAGCTGAACCATGACAGTTCGCGCACGACGACGCCGGCCGGCGCGTGCTGGCGCAGGCTGCGCTGGATCATGGCCATGCCCAGTCCGGCCGCCACCAGGCCCAGCGCCGTCAGCGGCTCTGTTGCTTCCATGCGGATATCGGGCGTAAAACCGGCGCGCGCGCAGGCGGCGATGAAATTGTCGTGCTTTAGCACGCTTTCCTTGTGCAACACGGCAATCCACTCCTGGCCCGCCAGGTCGTCCGGGGTCAGCTCGACTTTGGCCGCCAGCGGGTGCGTCTCCGGCAAGGCCAGCAGCATGGGGTCGCTCAGCACTTGCGCGCAATCGAGGTCCGGGTCGTGCGGCAGCGGCGGTTCGCACAGCAGGGCGATATCGAGGCTGCGCTGGCGCAAGCCTTCGATCTGCTCGGCCGAATGCAGGTTGTACAGGGCGATATGCACTTGCGGCCGCGTGGCCCGCAAGGCGCGCAAGCCGTCCGGCAAGACGCCCGCATGCATGGCGTTTTCGATGTAGCCTATGCACAGCCCCCCTTCATCGCCGCGCCCCAGGCGCTTGGCCAGCGCTTCCAGCCGGTTGCCGTGGGTAATGAAGGCGCGCGCTTCAGCCAGGAAAGTCTGGCCGTCGCGCGTCAGGCGGATGCGCTGGGCGCTGCGCTCGAACAGGGTCAGGCCCAGTCTGTCCTCGAGCTGGGCGATTTGCCGGCTCAGCGGCGACTGGGAAATATGCAGGCGCTCGGCGGCCCGTCCCACGTGTTCTTCCTCGGCAACGGCGATGAAGTATTGCAATTGGCGCATGTCCAACATATCAGACCTTTCAGGACTTAAGTTGCGCTAATTATGTCTTGGACGAGCTTAACTTGTCCAGCTATTCTGTCGTCACTCCTCCACACATTGAAAGAAAACATCATGACGATCAAACACTTACTGACTGGCAAACTGGGTTTCGGCACGGCGCCGCTGGGCAACATGTTCCGCAACATTCCCGAGCAAGAAGCGCTGGCGACCGTCGACGCGGCCTGGGACTCGGGCATCCGCTATTTCGATACGGCCCCGTTCTATGGTGCCGGCCTGGCCGAGCTGCGCCTGGGCGCCGCCCTGAAACAGCGTCGCCGCGACGATTACGTGCTCAGCACCAAGGTGGGCCGCCTGATTCTCGACGAACTGGAAGACCCGGCAAGCCGCGAACTGGGCGAAAAAGGGGGCTTGTTCGAATTTGGCCGCAAGAACAAGATCGTCGACGACTATTCGGCCGACGCCACCCTGCGCTCGATCGAAGCGAGCCTGAAACGCCTGGATACGGACCGCCTCGATATCGTCTGGGTGCACGACATCGCCCAGGATTTCCACGGCGATAACTGGCTGGCGCAATTCGAAACGGCCCGCACGGGCGCCTTCCGCGTGCTGACCCGCCTGCGCGAAGAAGGCGTCATTAAAGCCTGGGGCGTGGGCGTGAACAAGGTGGAGCCGCTGGAACTGACCCTGGACCTGGCCGAAGCCCAGCCCGACGCTTTCCTGCTGGCCGGCCGCTACACCCTGCTCGACCATGAGCGTGCGCTGCAACGCCTGATGCCGGCCGCGGCGAAACAGAACGTCGACATCGTCGTGGGCGGCCCCTACAGCTCGGGCATCCTGGCCGGCGGCGCGCATTTCGAATACCAGAAAGCCTCGCCTGAAATCATTGCCAAAGTAGAACGCATCAAGGCCATCGCCGCGCGCCACGGCGTCAGCGTCAAGGCCGCTGCCCTGCAATTCTCGCTGGCCAACCCTGCCGTGGCTGCCGTGATCCCCGGCGCCAGCCGTCCGGAACGCCTGGCCGAAGACCTGCAGGCATTGAACAGCGTCATCCCCGCTGCCTTCTGGCAAGACATGCGCGCCGAACAACTGGTATCGGCGTTCGCTCCCCTGCCTGGCATCACCATCTAACTAATTATTTAAAAGGAATATCACCATGGCACATACCACCACCTCGATCGACATCGCCGCCACGCCGGCGCAAGTATGGCAACTGATCGGCGGCTTTAACTCCCTGCCGGACTGGCTGCCCTACATTCCCAGCAGCAGCCTCAGCAACGGGGGCCGCATCCGCCACCTGGCCAACCCGGCCGGCGACGTCATCGTCGAGCAGCTGGAAGCGTACGACAACACGGCGCGCAGCTACAGCTATTCCATCCTGCAGGCGCCGTTTCCCGCCACTGATTACTTGTCGACCCTGCAAGTAAGCGCGATCGCCGGCAGCGACGGCGCGCGGGTCACCTGGTCGGGCCGCTTCACGCCCGTGGGCGTGAGCGAGCAGGAAGTGACGGACCTGTTTCACGGCATCTATGTCGCGGGCCTGGAAGCGCTGCAGCAATCGTTAGCGAAATAATCCGCAAGGAAGACCATTTCCGCCACAGCCAGCTTTTCTTCGCCGGCCCTGTGGCGGAATCGCGTGCATTCCGTGTTATCGTTAACAAATAGAGCAATCGCTGTGGTGTGCAGTGCAGCAGATTTTCACCGGTGCCCTGCAGAGCTTGCCCGAATCTTTTACAATGTTGTCTTTGGGCAGTTCTTGTAGCCCGAAAATACCGGCCATCCGTCGACTCTGGTGGCGCATTGCCACCTCCGGCTGGGCCACTGCGCGCCCCTCCGCCCTGTCATTCTTTACCCAACGAACAAGAACATGCACGCCTCCGTAGATCCCCTGATTCCGCGCGTCACCGCGCCTTTTGGCGCCGGCTATGCCGACCTGGCCCTGGCCATCGGCGGCCTCGCCATCGGCACGGGCGAGTTCGCCTCCATGAGCATCCTGCCCGTGGTGGCCGACGACCTGGGCACGACCTTGCCGCAAATGAGCCACATGATCAGCGCCTACGCGCTGGGCGTGGTCATCGGCGCGCCCCTGATTACGATCTTCCTGGCCCGCATGCCGCGCCGCCTGATGCTGATCTGCCTGATGCTGATGTTCGCGGGCGGCAACTTGCTCAGCGCCATCGCCCCCAACTACGGCTTGCTGGTGGTGGCCCGCTTCGTGGCCGGCATCCCGCACGGCGCCTATTTCGGCGTGGCGGCCCTGGTGGCGGCCGCACTGGCCGAACCGGACCGGCGCGGCCAGGCCGTGGCCAGGGTCCTGATGGGTTTGACCGTGGCGAATATCTTCGGCGTGCCGCTGGCCACGTACATCGGCCAGACCCTGGGCTGGCGCTCGGCCTTCCTGCTGGTCGCCGCGCTGGGCCTGCTGACCATGCTGATGGTGCGCATTTTCGTGCCCATGGTCGCCGCCGGCGAATCCAGCCCGCGCCGCGAACTGGGCGTATTCCGCCGCCTGCAAGTGTGGCTGACCCTGCTGATGGTGGCGATCGGCTTCGGCGGCATGTTCGCCGTCTACACCTTCATCACGCCAACCTTGCTGGAAATTACGAAAGTGTCGCCCCTCGTCATTTCCATCCTGCTGGCCATCATCGGCGTGGGCATGACGGTGGGTAATCTGATCGGCGGCTGGCTGGCCGACCGCTCGCGCCTGTGGACCATCTTCGGCGTGCTGCTGTGGAACGTGGCCGCCCTGGCCGCCTTTACTTACACCAGCAGCAATGTCTGGCTGACGGCCATCAATCTGTTCGCCATCGGCGCCGGCATCGCCGTCGCCCCCGCCGTGCAGACGCGCCTGATGGACGTGGCCGGCGACGCGCAAACGGTGGCCGCCGCCCTCAACCATTCCGCCTTCAACATCGCCAACGCGCTGGGCGCGTGGGCCGGCGGCATCGCCATCGCCATGGGCATGGGCTTGCGCTCGACGGGCTGGGTGGGCGCCATGCTGGCCTGCGGCGGCATCGTCGTGCTCGGCATTTCCGTGCTGGTGGAAAACCGCAGCCGCAACCTGGGCGGCGCGCAGCCGGCCTGATGCTCCAAGCGAGCGGCGGCCAGTTCAGGCAGCCGCTCCTGTGCCGCGCCTAGTCTTCGACGGCAAACGCCACCGCCGCCGCGCAATGAATGGCCGTCGTATCAAAGAGCGGCACGTCCGCATCGCCCTGCCGGATCAGCAGCGGTATCTCCGTACATCCCAATATCACGCCCTGCACGCCTTGCCGCCGCAGTTTTTCGATGATGCCGAGGAAGATCTTCCGGCTGGCATCGGTAAAGATATTCTGCACCAGTTCCGCATAGATGATGTCGTGGACGATATCCTGGTCGGCCGCATCGGGCGTCACCGTGGCGATGCCGCGCTGCTGCAGCGCATCGTGATAGAAGCGGCCCGCCATCGTTTGCCTGACGCCCAGCAAGCCCACCTTGCGCACGCCCGCCTGCTGCACCTTTTTCGCCGTTTCCTCGACGATGCTGATGAATGGCAAGCCAATCCGCGGCACGACGGCGGACGCGAAACGGTGCGCGCCATTCGCGCACAGCAGGAAGCAATCCGCGCCCATGCCTTGCAAACGCCGGCCTTCCGCAATCAGGAATTGCTCGATGGCGCGCGAGTCCGGCTGCGCCGCATGCGCGACGAAATCGGCCTGGTCGATGCTGACCAGCATGATGCGGGCGCTATGCGCTGGCCCGATGCGCGCCACCAGCATTTCATTGAGGAGCCGGTAGTATTCCAGGGTCGAAGCCCAGCCGATGCCGCCGATCAGTCCTATGGTTTTGTGCTGCACAGTTATCCTTGTGGAAAGAAGTGTGCAAATTATACGGTGGCTGCCGCCAGCCATCGCAGACTTGCCTTACGCGTCGGGCCATGCAAACAGCGCCTTGTCCGGCGTGGCGGATTGACGCCAGGTCGATTGCAACTCCATCAGAAATCCGGCCAGGTCGAAGGGATTGACCTCCAGCCCGGCCCATGGCGCCGTCCGCGCCCATGCCACCGCAATATCGGCCAAGTCCTCGGCCGCCAGCCGTTCAAGCGCCTGCCCCGTGGCATGCGCAAACACGTAAAGCTCACGCCCCGGGATAGACACGGGCCTGATGGCGGGCGCTGCCGAGTGGGTCAGCAATTGCCCCAGCGACGCAAAATCCAGTTCGCCGGGCAAGGTAATGCACGTGACGGGAAAGGAGTCGAAGGCGTCCTGCCAGCTGGCACATGCGCGCATCTCGGCATCGGAACAGACAAAAATATCGATTTTTTTCATATTGCAGTCATTTGGCACAATCAAACGCCCGTCGCATCATGTTGCTTGGACGTCTCACGGCTGTATGCACGTTCGAACCCGGCCAGGCTGTCCGCCTGTGCCCACAGGCCGGCGATGTAGCGGAATTCATCCTCGAACGGCTGCTCGAAATCGGCCACGTCCGTCGCATATTCGCAGTTACGGCTCAGCATCACCAGCCAGTCCGGATAGTCGAGGGCCGGGTACAGGCGGGTAAAGATGGCATCGAGCGACGACACGCTTTCCCGGCCCGCCAGGTAGGCGGCGTGCAGTTCGAGGATATATTTACCTGCCAGAAATTGGTCAGCCAGCCGCTGCGCGCCACGGTAGCGTTCGATGATCGCCTCGGCCAGCGGCAGCACCTCGTCGCGGCCGCGGGCGCTGGCCAGCAGCACGACTTCCAGGTCGTCGCCCTCCTCGTCCCGCCTCATGCGTTCCACGGCCCAGTCCACGCAGCTGTCGGCATGACCAAATCCCATGCGCAGCTGGAAAACGGCGAGGTCAAGTTCTGTCAGTTGTTTCATGCTTTCCATCATGAGGGGCGAAACGGCTATACCGTCCTCGGCCTTGCTTCAGTTTGCATCCCGCGCCGATTGTCGCGCCAGCAGCACGCCCACTATCAGTCCCAGGCATGGCCCGCCCAACCAGAGGAGCGCCACCATGGCAGACATGGGCTGGGGAAATTGCTCGAAGCAGGCAGATAACAGGCTCAGGCCGACGAGCGCCGAGGCCACCGCCATCAGCCTGCCGGGTGCCAGCCTGGCGGCCAGTCCACCGGCAATGGCAGAGCCTATGAAAATAGCGCCCGGCAAGGCATACCAGTGCGGGGCGCTGGCGGCCTGGAGGACCAAGGGGAGTAGCGCCTTGAGCACAAGCTGGAGCAGCCACCCCGCCATCACAGCGATCCAGACAGGCCGCCTGGCATCGGCTGGCGCGGTATTCAATTCCGTCATGTTTGTCCCATCAGCTATGACCGGTTCCTGCTCATTGCGCCTGCAGCATCTTCTGCAGCACCGCATCGAGCTCGTAAAAATCCACGGGCTTGGTCAGGTGCAAATCAAATCCCGCATCGGACGCCATCTTGCGGTCCTTGTCCTGGCCCCAGCCCGTGACGGCCACGAGGATGGCGTGTTGCCCGCAGGGCTCGCTGCGCAACAGTCTTGCCACGTCGTAGCCATTCATGTGCGGCAAGCCGATGTCGAGCAGGATGACTTGCGGCATGAAGGTTTGCGCGGCCGCCATGCCCGCCGCGCCATCGTAGGCCGTGCGCACCTCATAGCCGAGGATGTCGAGCGCCAGCGCCAGGCTTTCGGCCGCGTCGGCGCTGTCGTCGATCACCAGCACGGTGCCTTCACGCGTGCCCGCCAGCAAGCGGCGGCCGGGCGGCGCGGGCGCTTCCAGCGGCACGGCCGGCAGCGGCAGGCGCAATTCGAAGGTGCTGCCCTGTCCCACGCCGTCGCTATGCGCGCTGATGCTGCCGCCATGCAATTCGGCCAGGCCGCGCACCAGCGACAGGCCGATGCCCAGGCCGCCCTGGGCCCGCGACAGCGCCGGTTCCAGCTGCGAAAACAGGTCGAATACCTTGTCCAGGTGCTCGGGCGCGATGCCGATGCCCGAATCGCGCACACTGATCAGCACTTCCCCTGCCGTGCATGCCACTTCCAGCCCGATGACGCCGTTGGCGGGCGTGTACTTGACGGCGTTGGTCAGCAGGTTGGCGATCATCTGCGCCAGGCGCGTGGCATCGGCGTCGAGCCAGATCGGCTGCGGCCATTGCTCCACGTGCACGCTGTGGCCGGACTGCGCCGCCAGCTCCGCCACGCTGTGCAGGGCCGCTTCCACCACGGGCGCCAGTTCCACGCTGGCGCGGCGCAATTCCAGGCGCCCCCGCGTGATGCGCGACACTTCCGTCAAGTCGTCGACCAGGTGCGTCATGTGGCCCAGCTGGCGGCCCAGCACGTCACGCGCCCAGCACAGCTGCGGATCGTCCAGCTGCGCCAGGCGCAGCACTTCCAGCACATTGCGCATGGGCGCCAGCGGGTTGCGCAGCTCGTGCGCCAGCGTGGCCAGGAATTCGTCCTTGCGCCGGTCGGCGGCCGCCAGCTGTTCGTTGAGCACGCCCGCTTCCCTGCGCGCCAGCTGCAGCTGCTGCTCGTACTTGCGGCGGTCGCTGGCGATGAAGACGGCGACCTCGTCATAACGCACGCCCTCGTGCACGCGCCGCACGGCGTTGAAGAGCATGGGTACGGCCTGTCCCTGGCGCTGGCGCATGTCGAGCAGGATTTCCGACACGCTGCCCTGCACCTGCATCAGCGGCAGCCAGTGCGTCTGGTGGAACACGCGCCCGCCGATGGTCAGCAAGTCCTGCAGTTTCTTTTTCCCCAGTATTTCCCCGGCGCCATAGCCAAGCCAGCCGCAAAAGGTGGCGTTCGCCTGCACGATGGTGCCGTCGGCGGTGCACAGCAGCAAGCCGCAGGCCGCATGCTGGAACAAGGTGTCGGCGTCAGGCAAGGAAGGCATCGTATCGCGCATTACAGGTGCAGGCCGTCGAGAAAGTGGCGGATGGCGCGGTAGCTGGCATCGGGCGCACTCATGTGCGGGCAATGGCCCGCGTTCTCGACCACGTGCAGGCTGCTGCGTGGCAGCTTGTCGCGCAGATAATCGCCCACGGGACGGGGCGCGATGAAGTCGTCGCTGCATTGCACGATCAGGGCCGGCGTGCTGTTGTGCGGCAAGACGGCGCGGTGATCGGACAGGAAGGTGGTTTGCGCGAAATGCCGGGCAATGGCGGGGTCCGTGCGGCAAAAGCTGTGCGTCAGGTCCGCGCCCAGCGCCGGCTGCCCGGATGCGCCCATGATGGCCGGCGCCATGCTGGCGGACCAGCCCAGGTAATTGCGGTCCATGGCGTCGAGCAAGTCGTCGATATCGGTACGGCTGAAGCCGCCCCGATAGCCGGCCCCGGCGTCATCGATATAGCAGGGCGACGGCGCCAGCATGACTTGCGCGGCGAACAGGTCCGGTTCCGCGATGGTGGCCAGCAAGGCGCTCATGGCGCTGACGGAATGGCCGATGCAAATGACGGGGCCGCCGCCGACGGCATGGATGACCCGGCGCAAATCGGCGCCATGCGCATCGAGCCGCGCGTAGCTATCGAAATCATAGGCACTGAGGTCGGAAGCGCCGCTGCCGACCAGGTCGAACAGCACGGTGCGGTAGTGCGGACGGAACAAGGGCTCCAGGTAGCGCCACATGGTTTGATCGCAGCCAAAGCCATGCATGAACACCATGGTGGCTGCCGCGCCTGCCTGCGGTGCACCGCAGCGTTCGCTAATGCGGATATTGTGCCGATCTTCTATGCGCATGCCTGTTTCGCCCTGAATATTTCCACATGGAACGTAAATTAACTTCTTGCTAGCATCTTAGCATGCGCGAATTGGCCCTGGGCAACACCATTGGCGCTGGACAAATGCCAGGCCACGGCGGATAATGAGAACGATTCCCATTATCAAAATACCAGGCGCGTGCCTGGCTTTTCCCTGTGCGCCCCGTGGCGCCTGCTGGCGGCAACAGGCCGGTTTTATTTTGAAGGTTTGTACCGCATGCGCGCTTTCTGGACTGTCATACACCGCTGGGCCGGTCTCACCATCGCCCTCTTCCTCATCGTCGCCGGCCTCACGGGCGCCGTCACTTCGTGGGATCACGAGCTGGACGAATGGCTCAACGCCGACATCATGGACACGCCGGGCCGCGGCCCCCTGCAGGCGCCGTTTGCGCTGGCGCAGAGAGTCGCCGCCGCCGACCCGCGCGCGCAAGTCAATTACATGACACTGGGCCTGGAAGAAGGCCACGCGGCCGCCTTCATGGTGCGCCCGTTGACGGACCCTGCCACGAACAAGCCCTTCGTGCTCGGCTACAACACCGTCTACATCGACCCCGTCACAGCGCAGATCACGGGCACGCGCGATTCGACGGCCATTTCCCTGTCGCGCCGCAGCCTGATGCCGTTTTTGCGCCACCTGCACTACAGCCTGCACGTGCCCGCCTTCTGGGGCACGGACCGCTGGGGCTACTGGCTGATGGGAACGGTAGCCCTGGTGTGGCTGCTCGACAGCATGGTGGCGTTTTACTTGACCACGCCGCGCCGCTTGCGCCCGCGCGCGCCGGACGAGGCGCCGCGCCACCGCAGCGCCAGCGGCTGGTGGCAGCGCTGGAAACCGTCATGGGTGGTGCGCTGGGCGGCCGGCGGCTACAAGCTCAATTTCGACTTGCACCGCGCGGGCGGCCTGTGGGTATGGGCCATCATCCTCGTCGTGGCGTTTACCTCGTTCTCGCTGAACCTGTACCGCGAAGTGTTCTATCCCGTCATGTCGCTGGTCTCGACCACCACGCCGGGACCGTACGAAACGCAGACGCCGGCGCCCTACGGCAGCTACATCGCGCCCGCGATCGGCTTCGAGCAGGCGGTAGGCATCGCCCAAAAGCAGGCCGTGCAGCGCGGCATCACGGCGCCCATCGGCGGTATTTATTATGGCGGTAATTACTCGTTCTACAACGTCTCGTTCTTCGACCCGGCCGACGAATTCGGCGCGGCCGGCATGGGCCTGTCGAACCTGTACGTCGACGGCATGGACGGCACTATCATCGGCCAGCACAAGCCATGGGAAGGCACGGCCGCCGACGTCTTCGTGCAACTGCAATTCCCCCTGCACTCGGGCCGCATCCTCGGCTTGCCGGGGCGCATACTGATGTCCTTCATGGGCATCATGGTCGCCATGCTGTCCGTGACGGGCATCGTCATCTGGGAACGCAAGCGGCGCGCGCGCCGGCTGCAGCTGAACAAGCCATTGACATTCACCTGACCTAGCGACGCCACAACGGCGCAGGCGGACGCATTCAGCCTGCGCCGCGCCCCTTGCCGGCGGCATCACGCGCAACACGCACGCTGCGCACCTCTGCCATCGCCCCTCCGTACTTTGCTGCACAGCAGCTGGCGCATGCCGGCTGGCTGCGCTGCGCGTTTTCCATCCCCCAGCCCGCTAATCGGGCATTCCTCGCCGCGCCCATCGCCCCCGCCAAATGCAGTTTACTTGCAATAAAATTGCTCGCCGGCTATTATTGCAACTAGATTGCATCTAAGCCGTCGCGCTGCGCCTGCATCCAGCCCCAGCACCACCTTCCGCCTTTTTAGAGAGTCCTATGCGCCATCACGTATTCGCAGCTGCCATGCTGTCCACTGCCCCGCTCGCCTACGGGGCGGACGACGTCACCCTGCAAACCATCAAGGTCCGGGCCGACCGGCCATCGGCCATCGACAGCGTCGTCGTGGTCGAGAATGGGCAAACCCAGAACGGGACCCTGGGCGGCATGCTCGAGCATGTCTCGGGCGTGCAAAGCAGCGCCTTCGGCCCGAATGCCGGCGCGCCGGTGATACGCAGCCTGAGCGGCAGCCGCGTGCAGATCCTCGAAGACGGCCAATCCATCCTCGGCATGAATGCGCTCAGTGGCGACATCAACATCCCCTTCGATCCCCTCTTCGTGCGCAGCGTGACGGTGAACAAATCGTCCGACAGCGTGCGTTTCGGCGGCAATGCCATCGGCGGCAGCGTCGACGTCGATTCCGGCCTCATTTCCAGGAAGATGGAGGACAAGCAGAAGGACGTGGAACTGGTGCTGCGCAAGGGCTTCAACGATGCCGACGCGCAAGGCTTGCGCGTCAACTTCAACGATGGCAAGCACTTCTCGACCAATCTGCAACTGTCCTTCCAGAAGATCGGGCATTACGATATTCCCGGCAACAGCAAGGCCGGCGTGTGCAACAGCCAGCTGTTCCCTGCAAACGGCGGAGTCAACACCTTCCTGGCCGACAGTTGCCAGAAGGAAGCGCGCATCCAGCAAATCTACAACAAGGCTACGCAGCCGTTTATCGACCAGTTCATGACGGAAAATCCGGACTGGGCGGACGGCGATTTTTCCTTCTATACCAATCACCCCACCTCCGTCTGGCAGCGCAAGACCTACGTCAATCCCGCCAACCCCGCCTACGTGCCGGGGACGCCGGCGATGACCCAGAAAAAGATCAACCGGGACGTGACGCCCGATTACCACGGCACCTTGGGCAACAGCCATGCCAGCAACGCCCACATTGCCGCCGGCACGAGCTACTTTTTCGACCGGGGCTACGTGGCGGTCAGCGTCGATTCCAAGGAAAGCGAGTATGGCGTGCCGGGTTTTTCCATGGAAAACAAGTCGTTCGGGGCGAATTATGACGCGGGGCTGCCCGTCGGCGTGGTGATACAGCAGGATAAATATGCGCTGGAAGCCCATCTGCTTGCCCCCGTCGCGTACCTTGAAAGCATGCAACTGCGCGTGTCCCGCCTGAACAATACGTCGGGAGAACGCCTGGGTGCCGCCAAGGCGAACGACTACCAGTTCGACACCAATCAGGCCGAGCTCCTGCTGGCGCACCGGCGCGCCGGGCCCTTGAGCGGCGTGCTTGGCCTGAGCCATAAATCCAGGGATATCGCCGGCAGCGGCCCGCAGCGCTACCTTCCCGATACGAACACGGTCAGCCGCGCGCTGTTCCTCAAGGAAAGCCTCGACGTCGACTGGGCCACCTTCGATGCGGGCTTTCGCCATGAAACAGTGGACCACGAGATCCGCAAGAGCGGCTTCAAGACGTCGCGGAATGCCAGCAATGCCACACTCGAGGACAAGTCGTTCAGCCTGAACAGCTACAGCCTGGGCGCCTCGGCCCCACTGGGCCAGCTGTTCGGCGTGAAGCTGCGCTACTCGTCGTCGGAAAGGGCGCCCGATGTCAACGAGTTGTATGCGAGCAATGCGCACTATTCGATCATGACCCAGGAAGAAGGCAACCAGAACCTCCAGGCCGAGCGCGCGAAGAATACGGAACTTACTGCCTTGTTTGCCAATCGGGGATTCAAGCTGTCGGCCACAGGCTACGTCATGAAGTACGACAACTATCTCTACCTTGGCCACTCGGGCGCCCAGATGGCCAATCGCCTGCCACTGAAATACTGGAAGCAGACGGATACGACGGTGAAGGGATTCGAAGTGGACGCTGCCCAGGTATTGCAGCTTGGCAGCTACGGCAAGCTGAACCTCTCCGCATTTGCCGACCTGGTCAAGAACAAGGCCGACAACCCGGACAAGCTGCGCGCGCACAACGACGGCGAGTACCTGCCCAACATGCCTACCAACCGCTATGGCGCAAATGTGCTGTGGGAAAACAAGGGATGGAAGGCCAGGCTGTCCGGCACCCGCTATGACAAGCAGAAGTACCTGGGCAAGAGTGTCAGCGCAGAAGTGCCGCTCGACGGCTACACCATGGTGAACTTCCAGGTCAGCCGCGCACTGCAGGTGCAGGATGCGCCGTTTGCGGGCATCGAGGTGTTCATCAGCGGCAGCAACCTGCTCGATGACGATGCCAGGCCGCACAATTCACCACTCAAATACATCGCGCCCCTGCCCGGCCGTGGCTTTCAAGTTGGCTTGAGCGCCAGGCTGTAAGGCGCCACCGCGCTCCAGGTCCGCTCCGTCAAACCCCGCCCCGCTCCCGGCCCACCAGCGCCAGCAGGCTGTCGCCCCGGTTGCCGTCGCTGCAGACGGCCACGCCATCCGTGAAATCGTGCGCCGTCAGCCGCGTCAACACGCTGCCCGGCGGCATTTCCAGCGCCAGCCGGGCGCCCCGCTCCCACGCCAGGCGCACCGTGCTGGTCCACTGCACGCGCTGCGCCATGTTGGCGGCCAGGCTGTCGCGGATGCGGGCCGGATCGAACAGCGCGCGCGCCGCGCTGCTGCTCAGGTAGACGAGCGCGGGGCGGCGTATGGCCACACCGTCGAAGGCGGCGGCCATGTCGATCACCGCGCCTTCCAGCAGCGGACAGTGGGACGGCACGCTGATGGCCAGGCGCTGCGCCTTGCCGGCGCCCTGCGCCAGGGCCAGCGCCATCACGGCGTGCAAGGCGGGCTCGCTGCCGGCGATGGCGATCTGGCGCGGCGCGTTCAGGTTGGCGATATACACGGGCGTGGCGGCGCCATGCACCTGGGCCAGCAGCGGTTCCAGCTGCGCCAGATCCAGCCCGCTGATGGCCGCCATGCCGTAGCCGGCGGGATAAGCCTGCTGCATCAGCTGCCCGCGCCGCGCCGCCAGGCGCAGGGCATCCGCATAATCGAGCGCGCCGGCCACCACGGCCGCAGCATACTCGCCGATGGAAAAGCCGGCCACCATGTCCGGTGCCGCGCCGCGCGCCCCCAGGGAACGCGCCATCGCCACGCCCGCGATCAGCAAACACAGTTGCACGGCCCGCGTCGCGGCCAGCGCTTCGGCCGTGTCCAGCAGCAAAGGATCGCAGTCCAGCACGCCCCCCGCTTCGCCCAGGGTTGCCGCCACGGCCGCATCGTCCGGCAGCGCATGCAGCATGCCCGGGTACTGGGCGCCCTGGCCGGGAAAGGTAAACAACACGCTCATGCCAGCTCCCATGGCGTGGCCGTCAGCACGGGTCCCTGGTCCGTCTTCAGCAAGACCCTGCCCCGCCCCGCCGCCCATTCCGCATACGCAAAGCCGCCATGGCCCGTGTCGATCTGCATATCGAGCCGGCACGCCGTGACAGTCGCCGCGATGGCGCGCAGGGCGTCGGCCTGGGCCCCGTCCGGCGGCGCGGCGATGCGCAGCACGAGATCGAGGTCGCTGTCGGCGCGCAGCACGGGCAAGCCGCTGGCCAGGGCGAAGCCCACGCCGCCCGTCGGCCCCCAGGCCCAGCCCGTGGCGTCGAGCAGGGGCGCGACCTGCCGCAGCGCATCGAGCGCGGCGCAGGAAAAACCGGGCTGCGGCGCGTG
>NZ_WFLL01000025.1:0-92042 GCF_009208755.1 Janthinobacterium sp. FT14W
CGATGCGGCGCTGGCGGTGCCCGGCTGGCGCGCGCTGCCCGGCGCCGTCAGCGCCGGCTACACGCGGGACGCCGTCTGGCTGCGCCTGGAAGTGACGCGCGCGGCCGCCGCTCCCGATGAGTGGGTCCTGCGTTTCAGCAACGCGGTGCTCGACGACGTGCGGCTGTACCGCTGGGACGCGGCGGGCCACTGGGTATTGCAGGAAGCGGGCGCCGATGTGGCGCGCGGCAACTGGCCCATCGACGCGCGCCAGGTGGTGTTTCCGCTGCGCCTGCAGGCGGACACGCCGCAGCGCTGGCTGGTGCGCCTGCACAGCAAGAAAGCCATGTCCACCGAACTGACCTTGTTGCCCAGCGAAACCTTTGACGATGTGTCGCGCCGCGAATACCTGTATTACGGCTTGCAGTTCGGCAGCTATTTGCTGCTGATCCTGTTTCATATCTTTTTCTGGCGCATGACGCGCGAAGCCCACAGCGGCTGGTATCTGCTGTACGTGCTGACGAATGCCACGACGGAAGCGCTGACGATCGCCATTCCCCAGCAGATTTTCGCCATGCCGAACTGGCTGTCCGATCCCATGCTGGGCGTGTCGATGGCGATGTCCATCGCCGTCGGGGCGCGTTTTTCCACTTTGCAACTGGAACTGCCGGCCCTGTATCCGCGCTTCAGCCGCGTGGTGGTGGGCTTGACGGCCGCCGCCGCGCTGTGCGGCGCGCTGCTGGTGCTGCACGGCGACTATGCGGCTGGCGTACTCGTCGTGCAAATGACGGCCTTGCCATTGATCGTGCTGTTCATCGCCCTGGCCAGCTGGCTGGCGCTGCGCGGGCATCGGCCGGCGCGCGCCTTCCTGTTTATCTTCGGCATCTTTTACGCAGGCGTGGTGGTCAGTTTCCTGCGCAATATGGCCATCGTGCCGCCGAACTTCTGGACCAACCATGCGGCCACCCTGGGCGCCTTTGTGCACATGATGCTGATGAGTCTGCGCCTCAACCGCCGCTATGCCGAATTGCGCCGCGCCAAGGACCGGGCACAAGCGGAAGCCGTCAGCGCCGTGCGCGCCCTGAATGAACGCCTGGAAGAGCAGGTGGCGCTGCGCACCGCGGCGCTGCGGCAGGAAATCGGCCGGCGCGCCGCGCTGGAAGGCGAATTGCGCGCCGCCCTGGAAGTGGAAACCCGCACCCGCGAAGAGCAGCAGGATTTCGTTGCCATGGTGTCGCATGAATTCCACACGCCCTTGGCCATCATCAATACCACGGCCCAGCAAATTGCCCGCAATACGGAAGCGCCGCGCGAAAAAACCCTGCAGCGCTGCCAGAACCTGCGCGAGGCCAGCGGCCGCATGACGGCGCTGGTGGATGAATACCTGAGCGCCGACCGCATGGAAACGAGCGCGGCAACCTTCCGCCCCCTGCCATGCGACTTGCGCGCCCTGCTGGCGGCCGTGCTGGCCGAATGGGCACCCGGCCGCATCGAAGCGAGCGTGCAGACGCTGCCCGACAGCGTCGTGGTGGACGCCAGCCTGCTGCGCGTGGCCCTGCGCAACCTGCTCAGCAATGCCGACCGGCACGCGCCGCAAGCCCTGGCGATCCGCGTGCAGGCGGGCATGCTCGATGACGGCCGCGTGCAGATTACCGTCAGCAACGAGGGCGAAGCGCTGCCCGCCGATGAAATCCCCCGCCTGTTCCAGAAATACTTCCGTGGCCGCATCGCCCAGCACAAACCCGGCGCCGGGCTGGGCCTGTACCTGGTGCAGCGCATTGCCGAATTGCACGGCGGCCAGGTGATACTGGCCAGCGCCGGCAACAACGGCACCATCAGTTTCGCCCTGCGCCTGCCCGTCTGATCCACCGCATGCACCTGCGCATTCCCGACCAAATCAGTCGGGAATCGCTCAGATTTGCTCAATTTTAAATTTCCCTGTTCTGATATCTTTCCGTTCAGAAATTTTTGTAGCTTTTTATAACGATTATATCTAAAAAAGCAATAAACAGAGCCGCAAACGGACGCCGTCCACGCACAGCACAGGAAAACATGCACCGCTACCAACTCGCCAGCCACCGCACCGTCCCCTCCTTGTTCGCCCCGCGTTCCTGACCCGCTCTTTCCCATTGCCCGTTTGCGTCAGCCCGGCCAGGCCCGCCGGCGCACGGGCGTATCCCCATTCATCTCAACAAGGACACAGCATGCACCGTCACGGATCGTTGAACCACATCTACCGCCTCGTCTGGAGCCACGTCTTGAACGCCTGGGTCGCCGTCGCGGAAACCTCGCGCGGGCGCGGCAAGGGCAGCCGCCGCAAACTGGCCGCGGCCGCCGCCGCCATGACGGCGCTGGCGCTGGGAGGACCGGCGCTGGCCGCGCCCACGGGCGGACAGGTGGTGGCAGGCACGGCCAGCATCAGCCAGCAGGGCAGCACCACCACCATCCGGCAGGACAGCCAACAGGCAGCGCTGAACTGGAACAGTTTTAACGTGGGCGCCCATGAAACCGTCAACTTCATCCAGCCCTCGGCCAGCGCGCTGGCCGTCAACCGCATCTTCGACAGCAACGGCACGCAGATCCTCGGCAAGGTCAACGCGAATGGCCAGGTGTACCTGATCAATCCGAACGGCGTGCTGTTCGGCCGCGGCGCGCAAGTCAACGTGGGCGGCCTGGTGGCCTCGACGCTCGACGTCGACAACGCCAGCCTGGGCGGCTCCAAGCATGCGTTTAGTGGCAATGGCACGGGCCGGGTCGTCAATGAAGGCACGCTGCGCGCGGCCGACGGCGGCTATATTGCCCTGCTGGGCCGGCAAGTGAGCAACCAGGGCAGCATCGCGGCCCGCCTGGGCACGGTCGCCCTGGGCGCCGGCAGCGCCGCCACCCTGAGCTTTGACGGCGCGCGCCTGCTGCAGTTGCAGATCGACCAAAGCACCCTGAACAACCTGGCCGAAAACGGCGGCCTGATCCGCGCCGATGGGGGCCAGGTGCTGATGAGCGCCGGTGCCCGCGATACGCTGCTGGCCAGCGTCGTCAACAACACGGGCGTCATCGAGGCGCGCGGCGTGGAACAGCGCGACGGCAGCATCATCCTGCTTGGCGGCATGGCTGCCGGCACCACCCACGTGGCCGGCACCCTGGATGCCAGCGCCCCCGCAGGCGGCAATGGCGGCTTCATCGAAACAAGCGCCGCCCATGTGAAGATCGGCAACGACGCCCGCATCAGCACGGCAGCGCCACAGGGCCGCGCCGGCACCTGGCTGATCGACCCCGTCGACTTCACCATCGCCGCCAGCGGCGGCGACATCAGCGGCGCCGTGCTGACGAACAATCTGCGCAACGGCAATGTGCTCATCCAGAGCACGCAGGGCAGCCATGGCACGGCGGGCGACGTGCATGTCAACGACCAGGTCAGCTGGTCCGCCAACCAGCTGACCCTGAACGCGCAACGCAACATCAATATCAATGCCAATTTAAACGGTTCCGGCACGGCCAGCCTGGCGCTGGAATACGGCCAGGGCGCTGCCGCGGCGGGCAACACGGCCGTGTATCAGCTGGGCAACGGCGCGCGGGTGAACTTGCCCGCCGGGCAAAACTTCAGCACCAAACTGGGCGCCGACGGCGTGCGCACCGGCTACACGGTGATTACCCAGCTGGGCGCTTACCGCAGTGTCACGGGCACCGACCTGCAAGGGATCAATGGCAAACTGAACGGCAATTTTGTGCTCGGCGCCGACATCGACGCTTCCGCCACCGCCTCTGCCGCCTGGAATCCCGACTGGTGGGATGCGGGCTTCATGCCGCTGGGCAGGGACA
Organism: Janthinobacterium sp. FT14W; assembly: GCF_009208755.1. NCBI lineage: Bacteria > Pseudomonadati > Pseudomonadota > Betaproteobacteria > Burkholderiales > Oxalobacteraceae > Janthinobacterium > Janthinobacterium sp. FT14W. Next base: position 3,796 of record NZ_WFLL01000025.1, read on the forward strand.
CGGGCTTTAGCGGCATCTTCGACGGCCTGGGACATTCCATCAACCAGCTCAGCATGATGTCCGGTTACGGCAACGGCAGCGGCCTGTTTTCCAGCACCACCAAGGATGGCCTGATCCAAAACATCGGTTTGAATGGCGGTCACATCAAGACCCACTATTACGCTGGCGGCCTGGTGGGTGAGAACCATGGCACGATCAGGAATAGCTATGCGGCACTCGACGTCAGCAGCACAAGCGTCAGCGGCGGGCTGGTGGCGCGCAACAACGGCACCATCATCGACAGCTACGCCACCGGCGCCGTCAGCAGCAATCGGCAAAGCGGTGGGCTGGTCGGCGAAAATATCGGCAAGATCATTAACAGCTATGCCACGGGCAGCGTGACGGGCCAAAGCATTGCAGGCGGCCTGGTCGGCAACAACATGGGATCGATCGACACGAGTTTCGCTACTGGCCGTCTGATCATCGTGCCTGGCGGCTACAGCGCGGGCGGCCTGGTCGGCAGCAACGGCGCACTTCCCGCCACACGCAATAGTTTTTGGTCGATCGGCGGCACGGGCCAGACCACGTCGGCCGGCGGCACCGGCCTGACGGATGCGCAAATGCGCACGGCCAGCAGTTTTACGGGATTCAATTTCACCACCACGCCTGGCGCGCCGGGCAACAACTGGGTGCTGGTCAGCGTGGATGGCGGCTTGAACAATGCTGGCGGCGCGGCCGGCGCCACGTATCCGATGCTGGCATCCGAGTACTCGACCACCATCCAGAATGCCCACCAGCTGCAACTGATGGCCATGGCGCCGGGCGCGGCGTATGTGCTGGGCAGTAACATCGACGCGGCCGGCACGGCAGGCGGCAAGGATGTCTGGACAACTGCCGGCTTCGTGCCCGTCGGCACCGAGGCACACCCCTTCACGGGCAGCCTGGACGGCCGCGGCTACACCGTCAGCGGCCTGACCATCGACCGGCCGACGTACGATTACGTGGGTCTGATCGGCTACACGAACCCAGGCTCGCTCATCAGCAATATCGGCCTGCTGGACGGCAGCGTGAAGGGCAATTTCGCCGTCGGCGCACTGGTCGGCTCGAACGCGGGCCTGGTCAGCAACAGCCATGCCAGCACCACAGTCAGCGGCGACAACAACGTCGGCGGCCTGGTGGGTGAAAACTACGGCGGCACCATCAGCGCCAGCCACGCCAGCGGCAAGGTCAGCGGCGTCGCGGACCGCGTAGGCGGCCTGGCTGGCAGCAACAGCGGCAGCGTCACCGGCAGCTATGCCACGGGCGACGCCAGCGGCTTGCGCAATGTCGGCGGCCTGGTGGGCGACAACCGCGGCTATGACGGCGCCATCGCCCAGGTCAGCGGCAGCTATGCCAGCGGCAATATCACGGCGGTCGAAGACAATGCTGGCGGCCTGGTCGGCTACAACAAGAGCGGCACCATCGCCAACAGCTACGCCAGCGGCAAGGTCAGCGGCGACCGCGATGTGGGCGGCTTGCTCGGTTTTAGTTCCCGCGCCACCGATAGCGTCAGCAACAGCTACGCCACGGGCGAGGTGCAAGGCAATTCCAGCACGGGCGCGCTGGTCGGCAGCAATGCGGGCGTGATCAGCAACAGCTTCTGGAAGGATACGCCAACGGCACCGGGCGTCGGCGAAAACGAGGGGACCTTGAGCAATGTGCGGGGCCTGAGCGATGCAGAGCTGCGCTCGCCATCGAGCTTCGACGGTTGGGACATGGCGACCGGCGGTGGCAGCCAAGCCGTCTGGCGTATCTATGCAGGCCAGACCACGCCGCTGCTGCGCAGCTTCCTGACGGCGCTGACCATCAACGCCGACGCCACCAGCAAGAGCTACGATGGCAAGAGCTACTCCGGCGGCTTGGTCAATGCCCGCTATTCGCTGGCCGGCGCCGCGGAATCCGGGAAAATACTCTACAGCAGCAATGGCCTGTATGGCGCCATGCGCAATGCCGGCAGCTATAACGCCCTGGACAATTACGCGTACTCCGGCCAGCAAGGTTATGACATCAATATGATGGCCGGGCCGCTGACGATCCAGCGGGCCGTTATCACGCTCGATGGCATGCGCACCTATGACGCCAGCACCAGCATGTCTGCCGGCCAGTTGAGCATGCACGGGCTGGTCAACGGAGAAAGTCTGTTCCTTTCCGGGAATGGCAGCCTCGACAACAAGAACGTCGGCGCAAACAAGCACATCAACAACGGCACCCTGGTGCTGGCGGACGGCCAGGGTGGCCTGGCGGACAATTACACGCTGGAAGGGGGCCAGCACCGTGCCACCATCACCCAGGCAACGCTGGCCGTGCAGGATGCGGGCGTGGCCAATAAAGTGTATGACGCCACGAACCACGCCACCCTGACGGGCACGGCCAAGGTACAGGCGCTGGGCAACGACCAGCTCAGCCTGACGGGCGGCAATGCGCTTTTTGCCGACAAGAACGCCGGCAGCGCCAAAACCGTCACCCTCGGCGGCTTTGTCTTGCAGGGCGCGGATGCGGCCAACTACGTCCTCGTGCAACCGGGTAACGTCACGGCCGATATCGGCAAGGCCAGCGTCACCGTCGCCGGCGTGGGCGCCGCAAGCAAGGTGTATGACGCGACGACCGGCGCCACCTTGACGGGCAAGGCCAGCGTACAAGCGCTGGGCGGCGACCAGTTGAGCGTGGCCGGCGGCGTGGCCCGCTTTGCCGACAAGAACGCAGGCCTGGGCAAGGCCGTCATCGTTGATGGCTACAGCCTGCAAGGCGCGGATGCGGCCAACTATGTACTCGTACAGCCAAGTAACGTCACGGCCGACATCGGCAAGGCCAGCGTCACCGTCAGCGGCGTGGGTGCGGCAAACAAAGTGTATGACGCCACCACCAGCGCCACCCTGACGGGCACGGCCACTGTGCTGGCGCTGGGCGACGATGAACTGCGCGTCGCCGGCGGCAGCGCTTCCTTTGCCGACAAGAACGCCGGCAGCGCCAAGACCGTCACCCTCGGCGGCTTTGTCTTGCAGGGCGCCGATGCGGCCAACTATGTGCTGGTGCAACCGGGTAACGTGACGGCCGATATCGGCAAGGCCAGCGTCACCGTCAGCGGCGTGGGTGCGGCAAACAAAGTGTATGACGCCACCACGGCCGCCACTTTGACAGGCACGGCCACTGTGCTGGCGCTGGGCGACGATGAACTGCGCGTCGCCGGCGGCAGCGCATCCTTTGCCGACAAGAACGCCGGCAGCGCCAAGACCGTCACCCTCGGCGGCTTTGCCTTGCAAGGCGCGGATGCGGCCAACTATGTACTGGTGCAACCGAACAACGTCACGGCCGACATCGGCAAGGCCAGCGTCACCGTCAGCGGCGTGGGTGCGGCAAACAAAGTGTATGACGCCACCACCAGCGCCACCCTGACGGGCACGGCCACTGTGCTGGCGCTGGGCGACGATGAACTGCGCGTCGCCGGCGGCAGCGCTTCCTTTGCCGACAAGAACGCCGGCAGCGCCAAGACCGTCACCCTCGGCGGCTTTGTCTTGCAGGGCGCCGATGCGGCCAACTATGTGCTCGTGCAACCGGGTAACGTGACGGCCGATATCGGCAAGGCCAGCGTCACCGTCGCTGGCGTGGGTGCGGCAAACAAAATCTATGACGCCACCACCGGCGCCACCCTGACGGGCACGGCCAGCGTGCTGGCGCTGGGCGGCGATGAACTGCGCGTCGCCGGCGGCAGCGCACGCTTTGCCGACAAGCACGCGGGCCAGGGCAAGGCCGTCATCGTCGATGGCTACGCCTTGCAAGGTGCGGACGCGGCCAACTATCAGCTCGTGCAGCCGGGCAACATCACGGCCGATATCGCCAAGGCCAGCTTGCTGTTGACGGCCACGGCCACCAGCCTGACGAGTGGCCGCACGCCAGAACAGTTAAGCGGCAAGGTCAGCGGCCTGCTGGGCAGCGACACGCTGGCGGACGCCACCAGCGGCACCCTGGCCTGGACCACCCCGGCCACGGCCAGCAGTCCGGCCGGCAACTACGCCATCACGGGTAGCGGCCTGGCTTCAAACGACTATGCCTTCGTGCAAGCCGAGGGCAATGCCGGCGCCCTGACCTTGAAGTCGGCCAGCCTGCCGCCACCGGCGCAGGCTGCCGTGGTGCAACTGCAAACGCAAGTGCTGGGCAGCGTGGCCGACACGCGTCCCGGCGCGCTGTCCGCCGCGCCCACCATCACCGTCACGCAGGCGGATGCGCCGGCCGACAATGCCATGCCAAACACCACGATGCAGATCGGCAGCCGCGGCCCGGCCCTGCAAGTCGTCCTGGGCGGCGTCAAGCTGCCCGCCAACATGCTCAACGTAAATCAATAACACCATGACTCATTCATCGATTCCGCGACACCTGATGCAACAACCATTGCTGTCCCTGCTGCTGCTGGCCTTCGCGCCGCTGGCTGCCGCCCAGACCACCCCGGTCGTGCCCGACGCGGGCGCCATCCTGCGCCAGTTGCAACCGGCCACGCCCGCCAATACGGCCTCCGGCGCGCCGGCGCTGCGCATCGAGCAGAAAGAGGGCGCACCGCTGCCCGCCAGCGCGCCATTTTCCGTCACGCGCATCGAGATCGCCGGCAACAGCGCATTCGATACGGCCACCTTGCAGGCGCTCGTCGCCGACGCTCAAGGCACGACGGTGTCGCTGGAGCAGCTGGGAGAACTGGCTGCCCGCATCACCAGCTATTACCGGCTCAACGGCTATCCGCTGGCGCGCGCCATCGTGCCTGCCCAGACCATCCGCCAGGGCACCGTGCACATCGAGGTACTCGAAGCGCGCTACGGCCAGGTGGGCATCGACAACCGCAGCGATGTCAGCGACGCCTTGCTGCACGCCACCCTGGCGCCGCTGCAAACGGGCCAGACCATCAGCCAGGCAGAACTCGACCGCAGCTTGCTGTTGCTGTCCGACGTGCCGAATGTCGCCATCACGGCCACGCTCAAGCCCGGCGCCGAAGTGGGCAGCTCCGACCTGCTGGTCGATGCCTGGTCCGGTCCGAGCGTGGCTGGCGCTGCCTTCCTCGACAACAATGGCAACCGCTACACGGGACGCGCCCGCCTTGGTGCCACCGTGTACCTGTACAACCCGCTGCACCAGGGCGACGTGGCCAGCGCCAGCATGCTCAGCTCGGGCAAGGGCATGTCGTATGCGCGCCTCGGCTATGACCTGCTGCTGAACGGCGCCGGCACGCGCGCCGGGGTGGCCATGTCCGCCCTGCGCTACCGCCTGGAAGGCGCCATGCAGCCGCTGCACGCACATGGCACGGCCCAGGTCGCCAGTGGCTGGCTGCGCCATCCGCTGCTGCGCAGCCGCGAGGCAAATATGTCGATCCAGCTGCAATACGACCAGGTGCACTTGCGCGACCGCATCGACGCCAGCGCCATGCGCAGCGACCGCCGCCTGGATAACTTGAGCGCCACCCTGGGCGGCGACGTGCGCGATGCCTCCCTGGCCGGTGCCGTCACCAGCTGGAGCGTGGCCGCGACGGCTGGCAAGCTCGACATCAGCGACCCGCTGGCACGCCTGAACGACGCCTTCAGCGCACGCAGCCATGGCAATTACGCGAAATGGAACGTCAACCTGTCGCGCCTGCAAAACCTGGACCAGCGCAACGCCGTGTACCTGGCTTTCGCGGGACAGTGGGCGGACAGCAACCTCGATTCATCCGAAAAGATGAGCGTAGGGGGGCCGTACACGGTGCGCGCCTATGACGTGGGCGCGGCCGCCGGCGACCTCGGTTATTTTGGCAGCGCAGAATGGCGGCATGAGCTCAGCGCCAGCGACGCGGGACAATGGCAAGCCGTGGCCTTTGTCGACAGCGCGCGCGTGACGGTGAACCAGCAGCGCTGGACGCCAGGCCCGAACAGCACGCGCCTGCACGGCGCCGGGCTGGGCGTGAACTGGGCTGGCGGGCAGCAATGGAATGCCCGCGCATATGTCGCCAAGCCCATCGGCAGCACGCCCGTCCTGCTGGCCTCGCGCAGTTCCGCCCGCCTATGGGTGGAACTCAATCGCCGCTTCTGATGCGGCAATGACAGCCGGAAGCCAGTTTCCGGCTGTCAATTGATCCAGCGCAATACTTATCCACCAGCTTTCCACTAGCTATGCAGCGCTTTTCCACAGGCTTACCCACAGCACGGCAGAAGAAGCCGGTGGCAAAAACACAGTTATCCCCACTTGTACCCGCGCTATCCAGCGCTTATCCGCAAGCTTACGCACAGACTTATCCACAATACGCGGGTAAACGCCATTGCAGCCATCGCAGCGGCCTGATATCGGAAGACAATGGATGGGGAGGTGCATGACAGGCGGCATTGACAAATTTACCAACAGCTTATGCGCAGGCTTGCGCACAGGCTTATCCGCCACTTGTGCAGTGGTTTACCCACAGAGTTATCCACATATAAAAAAGGCAGGCCACGTGGCCTGCCTGTAGGCAAGGATGGAAGTCGCGCTTACTTCTTGATTTTGACGGGACGCGTCCAGCCCTCGATGGTCACCTGGCGCGCGCGCGACACGGTCAGCTTGCCTGCCGGCGCATCTTTCGACAAGGTCGTGCCAGCGCCCAGGGTGGCCCCCTTGCCGACGGTGACGGGGGCGATCAGCTGGCTGTCGCTGCCGATGAAAGCATCGTCTTCGATGACCGTGCGGAATTTGTTTACGCCATCGTAGTTGCAGGTAATGGTGCCGGCGCCGATGTTGACCTTCGAGCCGATGGTGGCGTCGCCGATGTAGGCCAGGTGGTTGGCCTTGCTGTGCGCGGCGACCTGGCTGTTTTTCACTTCGACGAAATTACCGATGTGCACGTCTTCCGCCAGGACCGTGCCCGGGCGCAGGCGCGCATACGGGCCGATGATGGAAGCGGCGCCGACGACGGCGTCCTCGATATGGCAGAAGGGCTTGATGTGCGCGCCAGCCGCCAGCGTGGCGTTGATGATGACGTTGTGGGCGCCCACGCGCACGCCATCACCCAATTCCACCCGGCCTTCGAACACGCAGCCCACGTCGATGGTGACATCGCGGCCGCAAATCAGTTCGCCCCGCACATCGATGCGGGCCGGATCGAGCAGGGTCACGCCCCGTTCCAGCAGCGCTTGCGCGATATTGTTCTGATGGATGCGTTCCAATTGCGCCAGTTGCACCTTGCTGTTGACGCCAGCCACTTCCCACACGGCAGCCGGGTGGGCCGAGGTGACGGCCACGCCATCGGCCACGGCCTGGGCGACGATATCGGTCAGATAATATTCCCCTTGGGCATTGTCGTTCGACAAGGCCGACAGCCATTGCTTCAGCTGCACGGTGGGCGCGACCATGATGCCGCTGTTGATCTCCTTGATGGCGCGCTCTTCCGGCGTGGCATCCTTTTCCTCGACGATGCGCACGATGGCGCCGTTGTCGCGCACGATGCGGCCCAGGCCGAAGGGATCGTCCTGTTCCACGGTCAGGATGGCCAGCTTGTCCTTGCCGGCCGCCTGCACCAGCTGCTGCAGGGAAGCGGCGCTGGTCAGCGGCACGTCGCCGTACAGGATCAGGGTCGGCACGGAGTCGTCCAGCAAGGACAGCGATTGCTGCACGGCATGGCCCGTGCCCAACTGCTGAGCCTGCTCGGCAGCGTCGATCTGCACGGCATGGCTGGCGTTGTATCCGTCAAGCAACTTCAAGACCGCTGCGCCCCCATGCCCGTAAATCACGCATAATCGGGACGGCGCCAAGGTGCGCGCCGTATCGATCACGTGCGACAGCAGCGGCTTGCCAGCCAGCGAATGCAGTACTTTGGGCAGGGCCGACTGCATGCGTTTCCCCATACCGGCGGCGAGAATGACAACGTTCATAGACCGTAATTTTTATAAGTTAAGAATATGAAAAAGTTTAACACGCAGGCCCCGTCTTCCACGCCCTTTAGCCGGTTTACTTATGCCGTGCTGGCCCTCCTGCTGGTCGCCATGGCCGGCTGCAGCGGCTTGCGCCTGGCCTACAACAATGGTGATACCGTGCTGTACTGGTGGCTGAACGCGTACGTCGACCTGGACCGCGACCAGAAAGGCTGGGTGCGTGAAGACATCGACAAGCTGTTCGACTGGCACCGCAAGACGCAATTGAAGGATTACGTGGAAATCCTGCGCACGGGCCAGAAACAGCTGCAGGGCAATATCACGCAAGCGGACCTGATGGCTGACTACGGCGAGATCAAGCAGCGCACCCAGGCATTGCTGCTGAAAGCGGCGCCCGAGCTGGCCGACCTGGCCCGCTCGCTCAAGCCCGAGCAAATCGCGCAGATGGAAAAGAAGTTCAAGTCGAACAATGATGATTACCGCAAGAAATACCTGAGCGGCGACCAGGACAAACGCCAGAAGCTGCGCTACAAGAAAGCCATGGAGCAATTCGAACTGTGGTTCGGCAGCTTCAGCAGCGAGCAGGAAGCCATCATACGCAAGGCGTCCGACGCGCGTCCGCTGAACAATGAGATCTGGCTCGACGAACGCATGCGGCGCCAGCAGAACGTGTTGAGCCTGGTCAAGAAAATCCACCAGGAAAAGCTCGGCAAGGAAGCCAGCGTGACCTTGATCAACACCCTGATCAAGGACAGTTTCGAGCGCCTCGAGCATTCCGAGCGCAAGGCCTATTTTGACAGCTATGAAGCGAGCACGGCGCAGATGGTCTTGACGGTGATCAAGATCGCCACGCCCGCGCAAAAAGCCCACGCCATCAAGCGCATGCAGGGCTGGATCGACGATTTCAATGCGCTCGCCAGCGCGCCGAAATAAGCGCACGCGAACAGCAGCGCCAGCCGGGGGCCTGGCGCTGGGCGAGGGGGCCATATGCTATAGTGGCCGCCATCGAATCGAAGAAATCCCCATGCAAAAAAAGATTAAAAAACCCGCCAAAGTTCCCGTCCACCACGCGCCGCCACCGAACCAGGTGCGCATCATCGGCGGCCAGTGGAAGCGCTCCGTGCTGCCTGTTTTGCAGGCATTGGGCTTGCGCCCCACGCCGGACCGCGTGCGCGAAACCGTGTTCAACTGGATCAACCACTTGCGCGACGGCGACTGGGCCAGCGCCCAGGTATTGGACCTGTTCGCCGGCAGCGGCGCACTGGGCTTCGAGGCGGCCAGCCGCGGCGCGGCGTCCGTCACCATGGTCGACACGCACACGCCCGTGATCCGCCAGCTGGAAGAGAACAAGGCAAAATTGCGCGCTGACAATGTCCAGCTGCTGCGCGGCGATGCGTTGCTGACGGCGCAAGGCCTGGCATCGCGCGGCCAGCGTTTCGACCTGATCTTCCTCGACCCGCCATACCAGCAGGATTTCCTGGCGAAAGCCTTGCCGCTGTGCGCCAAGCTGCTCAAGGAAGGCGGCATGGTGTACGCGGAATCGGGCTTGCCGCTGGTCTTCGACGAAGCCAGCGCACTGGAAAAACCCGAGTGGATGGCGCCGTGGGAAGTCATCCGCGCCGATAAGGCGGGCACCGTTTATTATCATTTGCTAACTTACAACAAAGTACCGGCAACTGCCTGAATCTGCCTATAAATAAGGCAAAAAGGCTCCCTGGCCCGAGGCACAGCACCAAGGTGCTCACCAATTTCAGGCATAATGCGCGTCTATATTGGTGCATCGTCAGGGAGCCGCAATGGTTGTAGCCGTTTATCCAGGAACATTCGATCCGCTCACGCGCGGTCATGAAGATTTGGTGCGCCGCGCATCGGGTCTGTTTGACAAGCTGATCGTCGGTGTGGCCGACAGCAAGAACAAGCAACCGTTTTTCTCGCTCGACGAACGCCTGGAAATCGCCAACGAAGTGCTGGGCCACTATCCGAACGTGCAAGTGGAAAGCTTTTCCGGCCTGCTCAAGGATTTCGTGCGCGAGCACGAGGCGCGGGTCATCGTGCGCGGCTTGCGCGCCGTCTCCGACTTCGAATACGAATTCCAGATGGCGGGCATGAACCGCTACCTGCTGCCCGATGTCGAAACCATGTTCCTGACGCCGTCCGACCAGTACCAGTTCATTTCGGGCACCATCGTGCGCGAAATCGCGGCGCTGGGCGGCGACGTCTCCAAGTTTGTCTTCCCCTCGGTGAACCGCTGGCTGCAAAACAAGATTGCCGCCAACGCTGCCTCATCGCAATAAGTAAGAGTGAAATCATGGCATTACTGATCACCGACGAATGCATCAATTGCGACATTTGCGAGCCCGAGTGCCCGAATGACGCGATCTACATGGGCGCGGAAATCTACGAAATCGATCCCAACAAGTGCACCGAATGCGTGGGCCACTTTGACGAGCCGCAATGCCAGCAAGTGTGCCCCGTCAGCTGCATCCCCTTCAATCCCGCCTGGCGCGAAAGCCCCGAGCAATTGATGGCCAAGTACGAACGCCTGCAGGCGGAACTGCCCGCTTCCAAAGTCTAAACGTTTCTCCCACGCCACTTCCGGGCCACGTCTGCGTGGCGCCAGCTTCTGCCAACTGTTCTACACTGTGTGCTGGCTGTTCCGCAGCACATGGTTATCCACGGAGGTAGAAGATGCAAATAAGCACATCCCGTTTGATCCGTACGCTGGCGGCCGCCTGCGTATGCGGCATCCTGGCGCAGCCCGCCATGGCCGTCGACGTGGGCGGCGTCAAGCTGGACGACACGGTGCAGCTGGCCAGCCGCGAATTGAAACTCAATGGCGCCGGCGTGCGCTACAAGATCATCTTCAAGGTCTACACGATCGCGCTGTACCTGCCGGAAAAGAAAACCCAGCTGGCCGACATCCTGGCGCTGCCCGGGCCCCGCCGCCTCGAGATCGTCATGCTGCGCGATATCACCTCCGACGAGCTGGGACAAGCTTTCATGCAGGGCTTGAAGCGCAGTTCCGACCAGGCCGACCGCACGCGCCTGCTGAGCCAGACGATGCAGTTCGGCGCCATGTTCGAAATGGTGCCGGGCCTGAAAAAGGGCGACATCCTGACCGTGGACTGGCTGCCGGAAGAGGGAACCTTGTGCAAGTTGAACGGCAAGCAGGTGGGCGACACGGTGCCGGACCTGGCTTTCTATAATGCGCTGCTGAAAATCTGGATCGGCGCCCATCCGGCCGACACCTTGCTGCGCGCACATTTGCTGGGCGACATGGCGTAATCGGCTGGCGGCAGGCGTAAAAAAAGCCGGCGCAGGCCGGCTTGTTATTTTGCAACAGTTTAGCGCTCAGGCGCGCGTCGACAGGGCGCGCAATTCGGCCGCATTGCTTGGCGACACGCCATCCATCTTGCCCAGGGTGCGTTGCAAGGCTTGCGCTTCGCGCATCTGCTGGCGCGCCAGGCGCTCTTCGCGGCTCAGTTTGGGACGCACCACCAGCACCATGGCGCGGGCGATGCCCACCAGCAAAGGCTTGAACAGCAGGGCGAACGCGCCCACGGCCACGATCAGCAGCACGAGTTGCAGGGCGTTGAGCAGGGAAATCTCCAGCACGGGTGCGGATACTGCGTACAGGGCGGAGGCGAAGGTAGACATACTGTTCCAGTGCATTATAGAATTTGCCAGTACTATAGTGCAGTGCAACATATAAATCTAATTCCATTTATTGATACCAATTATATGAATCGTGAATGGAAACTGTAATATTTTTTTACGAGTGAAAATATTCGTGCCCGGCGCGGTTTACACTCTTAAGTAATCAATTCAACTTTTATCTTGGGCTTTCCATGAGTTTTCTGACGCTGGATCTGAACTTGCTGCGCGTTTTCGACGCCGTCATGACGGAACAAAACCTGACGCGCGCAGCCGGCCACCTGGCGATGACGCAGCCGGCGGTATCGAACGCCATCAAACGCCTGCGCGAAAGCCTCGGTGACGAATTGCTGATCCGCACGGCATATGGCGTGAAACCCACGCCCCGTGCCGAAGCGCTGTGGCCATCCGTGCGCTCGGCCCTGGCCAGCCTGGAAGCGGCCGTCACGCCGGAAACCTTCGACGTGTCGAAAACGCATGCCACGTTCCGCATGGCCATGGCCGATGCGACTGCTGCGTTCTGGCTGCCTTCGCTGATGCGCTCGATCGAACGGGAAGCGCCCGGCGTCAACGTGCGCATGATGCCGCTGACCACGCGCGAACCGCGGCCCATGCTGCTGCGCGGCGATATCGACCTGGCCGTGGGCTTCTTTCCCGGCGTGGCGGCGCAATTGTCCAGCGAAACGGGGTCGCCCATCCGCCACGAGCGCCTGTATTCCGGCAAGTATGTGTGCGTGATGCGGCGCGGCCATCCGCTGGCCAACAAGGAATTGACCTTGGATAACTATTGCGCGGCAAACCATTTATTGGTCAGCTTTTCCGGCCGCGCCCATGGCTTGATCGACGAGGCGCTGTCGCAGATCCACCGCGAACGGCGCATCTTGTTGACGGTCAACCAGTTCTTCACGGCCGGCCGCGTGGTGGCCAATTCCGACCTGATCACCGTCTTGCCGCGCCATCTGATCGCCTCGACGGGCATGACGGAGTCCTTGCTGTACAAGGACTTGCCGCTGACCCTGCCGGCCGTCCACCTGGACATGCTGTGGCACGAGCGCGACGCGCGCAGCCCCGCCCACAAATGGCTGCGCAATCACCTGGAAAGCATGAATACGCCCACCTTGCGCACGGCCACGGCAGCCGGCGGCGGCGTGGCGCCGAAGCCGCACGTCGAGTGAAAAACATTAGCGGCACGAACGTCTGAGAAAATCGTAGCGAGCGGAAGTAAGTTGTGGCCGAGAAGCGGAACTGTGCTCAAGCACAGTGAGCATCGCAGGCCGCAAGTTACGACGCACAGTAGATTTAATCAGATGTTCATCATGCGTGGCTGCTGGAGCGGTAACCGACCCGGAAACCGCCCCAGTGCTTGCCGTCGACATGGATGGGCACGGACAAATCGTGCATGACTTCGCCCGTGTCGCGTTTATACGTCTGCAACAGGAAGGGCTTGGTGTTGCTGCCGCAGCGCGCGCCCGTGCGGTCGCTGAAGATGCGCTTGGTACGGTTATTGACGATATCGGTGGCGTAATCGCCCGTCAGCGGCTGGGAAAATTTCTTGTTGTGCGTCGGAAAATAGCCATTGTTGTCGACGGCGCCCGCATACGCCAGATGGGGCAGGGCGGCCAGCACGCCTTCCTGCAGGTCCGGCAGCACCTTGTCCGTAAACGCGTCGAATTTCGTGTTGTGCTTGGGCGGATTGGTGTTCGGGATGGGCCGGTAGTGGCGGTCGAACAGGGCTTCGCGCGTGATGCGGCCCGAGGCGATGGCTTGCTCGAACAGTTTTCCCACGTCGCGCGCGGCGCGCTGGGCCGCTTCGCGGATCTCGTCGTGCGGCGTGGCCACGCTCGACTCGCCCAGGGCGCTGGCAATCACTTCGGCCCGCTCGGCCAGGGCCATGGCCGACTGCGTGGCGCGCGGCAATTCGCCATTCGTCGACAACATGCTGTCGCGGATTTGCACGATGGCGTCGGCAATGACTTGCGTCGTGTCGACGTGTTCGCGCGAGGCGCGGGCGATTTGCCCGATCTCGTCTTCCGACACGCCCGACGATTCCTCGATATGGCTGAGCGAAGCATGCACGCTTTCCACATTGCGCGCCGCTTCCGTCACGCCGGCCGCCAGCGAACTCATGCCGCGCGCCGCTTTTTCCGACTGTTCGTTGATTTCGCGCACCATCACGCTGATTTCATCGGAGGCTTCCTTGGTGCGCTGCGCTAATTGCCGCACTTCCCCGGCCACCACGGCAAAGCCGCGCCCGTGTTCGCCGGCGCGCGCCGCCTCGATGGCGGCGTTCAGCGCCAGCAAGTTGGTGCGCGCGGAAATATCGGAAATGGCTTCCGTGAAACCCGTGATGCGTTTGGATTTGTCCTGCAGGCTCAGCATGGCGCTGGAGGCGCCTTGCGCTTCCTCGCGGGCGTGGTTGATGCGGCGCAGGCCCTGATCCACTTCGGCGCGCGCCGCCACGCTTTCCACGCGCACGCCGGCGGCCACCTTGGCGGCCCGTTCCGCATTGGCGGCAATCTTTTCCGTCATCACGGCATTTTGTGCGGAACTGTCGGCAATGTCGCTGGCCGTGCGCACATCGAGTTCCACCTTCTGTTTGACGGAATCGACAAAATACGAGGTTTCCGCCGCGCCGATCATGATGGCATCGATGGCATTGCCCACCGTGTCGGCGAACTGGTGCAAGCCGGGCTCGCCGCGCGGGCGGCCGGCAAACGCCAGCAGCGCGGCGCCGGTGGCGGCAGCCACGCAGGCGATCAGATAGGGATGGTCGCCGCCCGACAGCAGCAGCAGATAGGCCAGGCAACAGGCCACGGCCATGGCCAGGATCGTGAATACAAAGAAACGCACCAGCTGATGCTGCAACTGCTTCATTTGTCCCCCGCTGCGCGAACCCGTCACGCCCCCCGGGGACGTGCCGTAACCGTATGCGGGTGGGCACGATTGCCCACTTTGCACCCTGAACGTCCCGTCTGCGCGGCGTTTCAGGCGGCTACCGGATAGCAGAATTGTAGTTCTACCCTACAACATTTGTTCCGATAGCTCAATCAGAAAAGTGGGGCGGCTACACCAGGGTCACTTAATCGGCAATTTGGTCGTGTTTTTGACCTCTTCCATGACGGCATAAGTGTGGGTTTCCCGCACACCTTTCTGCAACAGGGTCTTGCCCAGGAATTCGCGGTAAGCGGCCATGTCCTTGACGCGCGCCTTGACCAGATAATCGAAACCGCCCGCCACCATATGACATTCCAGTACCTCTGGAATGATTTGTACGCTATGCTTGAAGGCGTCGAACACTTCCGGCGTCGTGCGATCGAGCACGACTTCGATGAACACCAGCAGCGACACGTCGAGCAGTTGCGGGTTCAACTGGGCCGTATAGCCCATGATGTAGCCCGATTCGTGCAACTTGCGCACGCGCTCCAGGCAGGCGGCCGGCGACAGGTTCACGCGCGCGGCCAGCTCCACATTGCTGATGCGTCCATCGCTCTGCAATTCCATCAAGATTTTCTTACTGATCTTGTCCAGCATTCCTATCACCCCCAAATTAATATTATTTGGTTAAATTGTCGCATCAAAAACTATCTATTGCTAGTCCCCTGTATTACCAGAATTAATCCATAAGAATCCCCTTTACAATCGAATCATCTTAACGTCCGACTTTCTGTATTTTTTTGCACCAAAAAAGAGCAAGAATTACGTCAGTTTTCGTCCCCTTTTTCCTTGTAAAGAGTACTTATGCACCCTGCTGGCCCTTCGGCTTTTACCCCGATTCCTTTCGCTGCGCTCCAGGCAGAAATCCTGCCCGAAGCGACACCACAACGCGCCGCCATCACGGCCGCCTATAGGCGCGATGAGGTTTCCGCCGTGCAGTGGCTGTTGCAGCAAGTGCCCGCCAGCAGCACCGAAACGACGGCCGAGGGACAAGCCCTGGCGCACCGCCTGGTCTCGAACGTGCGCCAAAAACGCACACGCGCGTCCGGCGTCGATGCACTGATGCACGAGTTCTCGCTGTCGTCGGAAGAAGGGGTTGCGTTGATGTGTCTGGCTGAAGCGCTGTTGCGTATACCCGACAGTCAAACGGCCGACCGTTTAATTGCCGACAAAATCAGCAAGGGCGACTGGCGCAAGCATCTGGGCGAATCGCCGTCGCTGTTCGTCAATGCCGCCACCTGGGGCTTGCTGATCACGGGCAAACTGGTCAGTACCAGCAGCGAATCGGGCCTCGGTTCGGCCATGACCAAGCTCATCGCCAAGGGCGGCGAACCGCTGATCCGCAAGGGCGTCGACCTGGCCATGCGCATGCTGGGCAACCAGTTCGTGACGGGCCAGACCATCGAGGAAGCGTTGAAAAACAGCCGCGACAACGAAACACGCGGCTACCGCTATTCGTACGACATGCTGGGCGAGGCGGCCCTGACGCAGCAGGATGCGGCCAACTACTACGCCTCGTACGAAACGGCGATCCATGCCATCGGCAAGGCGTCGAACGGCCGCGGCATCCGCAACGGCCCCGGTATTTCCGTGAAATTGTCGGCCCTGCACGCGCGCTACAGTCGCGCCCAGCGGGCCCGTGTCATGGAAGAATTGCTGCCGAAAATCAAGGCACTGCTGTTGCTGGCCAAACAGTACAACATCGGCTTCAACATCGATGCGGAAGAGACGGACCGCCTGGAACTGTCGCTGGACCTGATGGAAGCACTTGCCTTTGATACCGATTTGGCCGGCTTCGACGGCATCGGCTACGTGGTGCAGGCGTACCAGAAACGCTGCCCGTTCGCCATCGATTTCCTGATCGACCTGGCGCGCCGCAGCGGCCGCAAGTTCATGGTGCGCCTGGTCAAGGGCGCGTATTGGGATGCGGAAATCAAACGCGCGCAAGTCGATGGCCAGGAAGGCTATCCCGTCTACACGCGCAAGGTCTACACGGACGTTTCCTACCTCGTGTGTGCGCAAAAACTGCTGGCCGCCAGCAGCCTGATCTATCCACAATTTGCCACGCACAACGCGCAAACCCTGTCGACCATCTACACGTGGGCGAAACGCGACGGCATTACCGACTACGAATTCCAGTGCCTGCACGGCATGGGCGAGACCCTGTACGACCAGGTCGTCGGCCCCGACAACCTGGACAAGCCGTGCCGCATCTACGCGCCCGTCGGCTCGCATGAAACCCTGCTGGCCTACCTGGTGCGCCGCCTGCTGGAAAACGGCGCCAACTCCTCGTTCGTCAACCAGATCGTCGACGAAAGCGTGGCCATCGATAGCCTGATCCGCGATCCCCTGGAGCAAGCGCGCCTGCAGGGCGGCTTGCCGCACCCGTCGATTCCGCTGCCGCTGGACATGTTTGGCAGCGAACGCAAGAACTCGGCCGGCCTGGACCTGTCGAATGAAGACACCTTGCGCACCCTGGCCACGGGCCTGGCGCAACAGCAGACATGGCAGGCAGCGCCGCTGATCGATGGCGCCGTCAGCCTGAATGGCCCCACGCACATGCTGCACAATCCGGCCCAGCACGACGATGTCGTGGGCAAGGTCATGGAAGCCGGTCCGGCGGACGTGGAAACGGCCCTGGCCAGCGCCAGCGCGTATGCCATGGACTGGCAGACGACGGAACCGTCGATCCGCGCGCAAGCGTTATTGCGCGCGGCCGACCTGTTCGAAGAACACCATATCGAGCTGATGGCCCTGGCCGTGCGCGAAGCGGGCAAGTCCCTGCCGAACGCGATCGCGGAAATCCGCGAAGCCGTCGACTTCCTGCGCTACTACGCGGCGCAGGTGGAACATGCGCCCAACACCCTGGCGCTCGGTCCCGTCACCTGCATCAGCCCGTGGAATTTCCCATTGGCCATCTTTACGGGCCAGCTGGCCGCCGCCCTGGCGGCAGGCAACGTGGTGCTGGCCAAGCCGGCCGAGCAAACGCCGCTGATCGCCCACCGCGCCGTGCAATTGCTGCATGAAGCGGGCGTGCCGCGGGGCGCGCTGCAATTCCTGCCCGGCAGCGGCGAAGTCGTGGGCGCCGGCCTGTGCAATGACGCGCGCGTCAAGGGCGTGATTTTCACGGGCTCGACGGAAGTGGCGCAATTGATCAACCGCAACCTGGCCGCGCGCGCCGTGGCCGAAGGCATCGACATTCCCCTGATCGCCGAAACGGGCGGCCAGAATGCGCTGATCGTCGATTCGTCTGCCTTGCCGGAACAAGTGGTGCAGGACGTGATGTCGTCGGCCTTCGACAGTGCCGGCCAGCGCTGCTCGGCCTTGCGCGTGCTGTTCCTGCAAACGGAAATCGCCGACAAGACCATCCACATGCTGAAGGGCGCCATGCAGGAATTGCGCGTTGGCAATCCTGACCGCCTGGCCACGGATATCGGTCCCGTCATCGATGCGGAAGCGCAAGGCAATCTGCTGGCGCACATCAACAAGACGAAAACCATGGCCATCGACCACTATTCGCTCGATTTGCCCACCGTCAAAGGCACGTTTGTCGCCCCGACCGTGCTGGAAATCAAGTCGCTGGCGCAATTGACGCAGGAAGTCTTCGGCCCCGTGCTGCACGTGATCCGCTACAAGCGGGCCGAACTGCCGCAACTGGTGCAATCGATCAACGACAGCGGTTACGGCTTGACCCTGGGCATCCATACGCGCATCGATGAAACCATCGATTTCATCACCAAGCGCGCGCACGTGGGCAATATCTACGTGAACCGCAACATCGTCGGCGCCGTCGTCGGCGTGCAGCCGTTCGGCGGCGAAGGCAAATCCGGCACCGGTCCCAAGGCGGGCGGTCCCCTGTACCTGAAACGCCTGCAGCGCAATGCGCCGGCCGGCGCGCAGCACCAGCGCCAGGCGGCGCCGGCACTCGACGCGCTGACCGTGTGGGCGAAGATGCATGGCCACGACAAGGTCGAACAGCTGGCACAGGACTATGCACGCACGACCTTGCTGGGCAGCACCACCGTCTTGCCAGGCCCGACGGGCGAGCGCAATACCCTGAGCTTTGCCGCGCGCGGCACGATACTGTGCGCGGCGGCGACTGCCGGCACGCTGATGAACCAGCTGGCCGCCGTGCTGGCCACCGGTAACCAGGCCCTGGTGCTGGCACAATCGGCGGATGTGATTCCCGGCGACTTGCCGGCGGCGCTGAAGGACCGCATCCAGGTCACCAGCAGCCTGGAGTCCATCAAGCATGATTTCCAGATCGCCATGATCGAACCGAGTCTCGATGGCCAGCTCAAACCGCTGCTGGCGGCCCGGGAAGGGGCCCTGGTGGGTACCATCGCCACCACGCAGGAGGGTGTCATCCCCCTGTGGCGCCTGGTCGCTGAGCGGGCGCTGTGCGTGAATACGACGGCAGCGGGCGGGAATGCCAGCCTGATGATGCTCAGCGTCTAAATTTTAAGCAGCTGTTGCATGTAACAGGGCGGAACCACTGGTTCTGCCCTTTTTTTATGCACGCTTGAATAAAAAATCAGCCGGCCAGGCGCTGGCACAGCTGCTGAATGACGGTAAACGCGTACGGCGAGGCGACGGTCTGCACGAAACGCATGAAGTCGACGGCCGCTTCTTCGTTGGCGTTGTCGGAAATGGTGCGCATGACGGTAAACGGCACGCCCAGTTCAAAACACACTTGCGCCACGGCCGCGCCTTCCATTTCGACGGCCAGCAGGTCGGGAATATCTTCTTTCAGCTGGTTCACATGCGCGGCGCTGCCGATGAACTGGTCGCCGCTGGCGATCAGGCCCCGGTGCACTTGCGCGTGCTGCAAGCCGAATTCCGCGATATCGGCCACTTTGAGCACGCTGGAAACATCGTCGCGCAGGAAATCGGCGGCGGCGGCAGCCAGTTGCGTGCTCAGTTCCAGATCCGTGGCAAAGCGCTGCAGTCCCGTCAGCGGTACTTCGAAGCGGGGAAACAAGGGGCGCGCATCCATATCGTGCTGCAGCAGCGCTTCGGCCACCACGATATCGCCGACTTTCACGTTTTTATCCCCGCTGCCGGCCACGCCGGTGAAGACGATGTGGGTAACTCCGTACTTTTCCACAAGGATAGAAGCTGTCATGGCAGCAGCAACCTTGCCCAGACGCGACAGGACGCACACAGCGTCGATATTCCACAGGGTTCCCAGGGTGTAGTCGCGCATGCCGTGCGAACGCCTCTGGGGGCCTTGCATGGCTTCTACGAGCCCCTGCTGTTCTTCGTGCAAGGCACTGATGATGCCTAAACGCATTTTTTTGGGTGAATTCATGCTGTTTTTACAGGTTTTGGGGGATTGCCAGACGGTGTATACGGTGAAAACAGCCGTTTCGGCGACTTTTCCACCGTTCGCGTTTGTCTCTGTGTTTTAAATAAAGATGTATACATAAAAATAGTAGTGATAGTAAACGGCCATTTTTTTGTGGATAAGTCGGTATACCGTATAAGAATCATCGACTTGGCGTACAAAAAAGTAGGCGTACAAGCATTGTATCTACGGAGGACTTGTTTGGGATAAAAATTGGCTTGTGGACAAAGATCGACTTTTCCCACATCTCATCCTGTGGATATGCAGGCACTTATCCACACGAGCAAGCAAAAATCACGGATTTTCTTGTTGTCGTGGCATGTTTGACGAGCTTTGCCTGCCGCTATCGTTGTCCGGCAATGCACCGTGAGCGACCACGAGCGTGGTTCTTGTACGGAGGTGCGCGTTCAAGCGATTTCTGGAAGACGGTTTGGCAGTAGGTCTGACTGTCGCCGTTGGCTTTTTTTTTGACGTTTTTTGTATGCTTTTTTGAAATATCCCCGGACTTCCGCTTTTTTTGTCGGTTTACAATAGATCTATATATAAAAATAGTAGTAATAGTAAACGCGTTTTTTCTGTGGATAAGTCGCTTTTTTTCAACAGGATCAATCGTTTACGCGCAAAATAAAGCGTGCATAATCGCTGTATCGCGCGAGGAGCAAAATTGTATAAAATGCGGGCCTGCGCATAACTTCGTGTTTACTCACAACTCATCCTGTGGATATCAAGTGACTTATCCACAATCGCTGTAAATTTCCTCTCTTTTCGATGTCGAACGGCATGCTGGCACTGTGCCTGCTCAGGCTTGTTGGCGTTTCCATGTTGCAAAACGGTTTGGCAGTGCTGTGCGCGTGTTGTTGGCCGTGCCGGTTTTCGTCGCTCAGTTGTTGGCTCAAATTTTTTTAATCGGTCAACGCTGCTTGCCGTTTTTTTTGAAGACAGTTTGAAGACAGACCCGAGAATGCTCTTGACTGACAAGGCAGGCAAAGCGCGCGTTGTCGGGTTTACCTTAACAAGTTTGTATACAAGAATAGTAATAGTAGTTAACGGCGCCTTCTTCTGTGGATAAGTCCCGATTTATCCTTGTAAACAATCGCTTGGCGTACGGATAAGCGCTGAGTAAACGTTGTATCTGCCGGGGATGGTTTTGGGATAAAAAAAGGCGTCCAAAAAAATTTTCGTTTACGCACATATCGTACCTGTGGATATCCATACGGTTATCCACAGCTTGAAGCCCCTGTTTTGCGCTGTTTTTGATCTCATCCTGGACATTGGCCCGTGTCGCTGGCCACGATTAATGTCGCCCTGGCCCGGCACTGGTGGTAATCTCGATGTGGCTCAGCAGCCATGCATGCATGAAGAAAGACAGACTCTGGTAGCGGGACGCGGTGGGGAGACACACGGCGCGACAGCTTGATGGCATACCGAAAGGAGCTTCATTGGAATCGGCAGGCGAATTCGACTACATCATCGTGGGCGGCGGCACGGCAGGTTGCGTGCTGGCCAACCGGCTCACACGCGACAAGGACGCCAACGTTTTACTCGTGGAAGCGGGCGGCAGGGACGATTACGTGTGGATCCATATCCCCGTCGGTTATCTGCATTGCATCGGCAATCCCCGTACGGACTGGCTGTATGCCACGCAGGCGGACGCGGGCCTGGGCGGACGCAGCCTGATGTATCCGCGCGGTAAAGTGCTCGGCGGCAGTTCGTCCATCAACGGCATGATCTATATGCGGGGCCAGGCCGGCGACTACGACCACTGGGCCGACCTGACGGACGACGCATCGTGGCGCTGGGACAAAGTCTTGCCGCTCTTTAAGCAAAGCGAGGATTACTACGGCGGCGTCTCGGAAAACCATGGCGTGGGCGGCGAATGGCGCGTGGAAAAGCAGCGGCTGTCGTGGGAAATCCTGAACGCGTTCCGCGATGCGGCGCAGCAGGTCGGCATCCCTAAAACCAGCGATTTCAATGGCGGCGACAATGGCGGCAGCGCGTATTTCGACGTCAACCAGCGCCGCGGCATCCGCTGGAATACCTCGAAAGCGTTCTTGAAACCGGCGTCGCGGCGCCCGAACCTGACCATCATGACGGGTTGCCACGTGGAACGTCTGTTGCTGGAAACGACGAAAGGGGGACCCCGCTGCGCGGGCATCGTGTTTACGGGCGGCGGCACGCAGTGGCAGGCGACGGCCCGGCGGGAAACCCTGCTGACGGCGGGCGCCATCGGTTCGCCCCAGTTGCTGCAACTGTCCGGTATCGGGCCGGCTGCCTTGCTGCAGCAGCACGGCATCGCGCCCGTGCTGGATGCTGCTGGCGTGGGCGGCAATCTGCAGGATCATTTGCAGCTGCGCATGGTCTTTAAAGTGCAGGGCGTCAAGACCTTGAACGTGATGGCCAGCAATATCGTGGGCAAGATGCAGATCGGCTTGCAGTATGCGCTGTTCCAGAGCGGACCCATGTCGATGGCGCCGTCGCAGCTGGGCGCGTTTGCCAAGTCCGATCCCCAGCAAGCCACGCCGAACCTGCAATACCACGTGCAGCCGCTGTCGCTGGATAAATTCGGCGAACCGCTGCATGCGTTTCCCGCCTTTACGGCCAGCGTCTGCAATCTGCGCCCCACCTCGCGCGGCCACGTGCAGATCGCCTCGGCAGACAGCTATGCGGCGCCGAACATCGTGCCCAACTATCTCAGTACGCCGCAGGACCGCAAGGTAGCGGCCGACGCCTTGCGCCTGACGCGCTCCATCGTCGCCGCGCCGGCGCTCAAGCGCTTTGCGCCGCAGGAGTACAAGCCCGGCGTGCAATTCCAGACGGAGGAAGAACTGGCGCAGGCGGCCAGCCAGATCGGCACCACCATCTTTCATCCGGTGGGCACTTGCCGCATGGGCGTGGCCGGCGATCCGTCCAGCGTTGTCGACAGCACCTTGCGCGTGATCGGCGTGGCCGGCTTGCGTGTCGTCGACGCTTCCATCATGCCGTACATTACTTCTGGTAATACAAACTCGCCCACCGTGATGATCGCGGAAAAAGCGGCGCAAATGATACACGCGGCCTGGAAATAGCTGGGCAAAGCCGCGAGTTTGCGCCATTCGGGCGAGCGAAAAATCCCCGTAGTTATACTGTATTGTGCGTTAAATTTAAGTTGTGTATTATAAAAATGACTAAGTAGTACAAAAAGTACAACTAGGAGACACGATGTCAAACGTAATCTTGGAAACAAGAAATTTGACCAAGGAATTCAAGGGTTTCACTGCTGTGAGCGAGGTGAACCTGAAGGTAGAGCGGGGCCATATCCACGCCTTGATCGGTCCTAACGGCGCGGGCAAGACCACGTGTTTCAACTTGCTCACCAAATTCCTGGTCCCCACTTCCGGACAGATCCTGTTCAATGGAAAAGACATCACGGCCGCCAGGCCGGCGCAGATCGCCCGCATGGGCGTGATCCGTTCATTCCAGATTTCCGCCGTCTTCCCCCACTTATCGGTGCTGCAAAATGTGCGCATCGGCTTGCAGCGCCAGCTCGGTACCTCGTTTCACTTCTGGCAGAGCGAACGGGCATTGAATCAGCTCAACGACCGCGCCATGGCCTTGCTGGCCGAGGTCGACCTGACGGAGTTTGCCGACACCATCACGGTCGACATGCCGTACGGCCGCAAGCGGGCGCTGGAAATTGCCACCACCCTGGCGATGGAACCGGAAATGATGCTGCTCGACGAGCCCACCCAGGGCATGGGCCACGAAGACGTGCACCGCGTCACGGAACTGATCAAGAAGGTGTCGGCCGGCCGCACGATTTTGATGGTGGAACACAATATGAGCGTGGTGTCCGGCATCTGCGACAAGATTTCCGTCCTGCAGCGCGGCGCCATGCTGGCCGAAGGCAGCTACGCGGAAGTGTCGCGCAATCCGCAAGTGATGGAAGCGTACATGGGTACCACCCACGCGGAACTGGAAGGGGCGCATTGATGGCGACACAAGTGAATGGCAGCGCCCCCGCGCTGGAAATTACGCAACTGCATACCTGGTATGGCGAATCGCACATCCTGCACGACGTCAATCTGACAGTGGAGCAGGGCGAAGTGGTGACTTTGCTGGGCCGCAACGGCGCCGGCCGCACCACCACCTTGCGCGCCATCATGGGGCTGACGGGCGCGCGCACGGGTTCCATCAAAGTCAACGGCGCCGAAGCGATCGGTTTGGCCACGCACAAAATCGCCCACCTGGGCATCGGGTATTGTCCTGAAGAGCGCGGCATTTTTTCCTCGCTGTCGACGGAGGAAAACCTGCTGCTGCCGCCCACCCTGGCCAGCGGCGAAAAGGGCATGTCGGTGGAGGAAATCTACGCCATGTTCCCGAATCTGCAGGAGCGCCGTCACAGCCAGGGCACGCGCCTGTCGGGCGGGGAACAGCAGATGCTGGCCGTGGCGCGCATCCTGCGCACGGGCGCGCGCCTGCTGCTGCTCGATGAAATTTCCGAAGGCCTGGCGCCCGTCATCGTGCAGGGCCTGGCGCGCATGATCACCACCCTGAAGGCGAAAGGCTACACCATCGTCATGGTGGAACAGAATTTCCGGTTTGCCGCGCCGCTGGCGGACCGGTTTTATGTGATGGAGCATGGTCAGATCGTCGAGACTTTTGCTGCATCCGAACTGGAGGCCAAGATGCCGGTATTGACCGAGCTGCTTGGCGTGTAGTCCCCATGTAGTCTGTTGTACTCGCCATCGTCCAGCAATCGACTGAATAGCAAACAATAATCCCAACGGAGACACTATGAAACGTAACGCTATCGCCATTGCCACCGCCACTCTTTGCGCCCTGGGCTTTTCTGCTGCCGCGCACGCCCAGGTATCGGGCGACACCATCAAGATCGGTTTTATTTCCGACATGTCGGGCGTGTATTCCGACGTCGACGGCCTCGGCGGCGCGGAAGCCATCAAGATGGCGATCGCCGACGCCGGCGTGGTCATTGCCGGCAAAAAAGTGGAATTCATTTCTGCCGACCATCAGAACAAGGCCGACATCGCCGCCTCGAAAGCGCGCGAATGGTTCGACCAGCAGGGTGTCGACATGCTGATTGGCGGCACCAATTCCGGCGCCAGCCTGGCCATGGCCAAGGTGGCGGCGGAAAAGAAGAAAATTTTCATTGCCATCGGCGCCGGTTCGTCGCGCCTGACGAATGAGGAATGCACGCCTTACACCGTGCATTACGCGTATGACACGGTGGCGCTGGCGCGCGGCACGGGCGGCACCATCGTCAAGCAGGGCGGCAAGAACTGGTATTTCATGACGGCCGACTACGCGTTTGGCCATTCGCTGGAAAAAGACACGGCCGAGGTCGTCAAAGCGGCCGGCGGCAAGGTGCTGGGCAGCGTCAAGCATCCGCTGGGCGCGTCCGATTTCTCTTCCTTCCTGCTGCAGGCGCAGGCCGCCAAGCCGCAAATCCTGGGCCTGGCCAATGCGGGCGGCGACGCCATCAACAGCATCAAGGCAGCCAACGAGTTCGGCCTGACGAAATCGATGAAGCTGGCCGGCTTGCTGATCTTCATCAATGACATCCATTCGCTGGGCTTGAACCTGACGCAAGGCATGTACCTGACGGACGGCTGGTACTGGGACTTGAATGCGGACACGCGCGCCTGGTCGAAACGCTATTTCGCCAAGATGAAGAAGGAACCGTCGATGCTGCAGGCGGCCGACTATTCGGCTGCGGCGAACTACCTGAAAGCCGTCAAGGCGCTGGGGACGGACGACACCGAGAAGGTCATGGCCTACCTGAAAAAGACCAGGATCAACGACATGTTTACCCAGAATGGCGAAGTGCGTCCCGATGGCCGCATGGTGCACGATATGTACCTGATGGAAGTCAAGAAGCCATCCGAGTCGAAATACCCATGGGATTACTACAAGGTCGTGGCCACCGTGCCCGGTGCGCAGGCGTATGTGACCAAGGCCGAATCGAAGTGTTCGCTGTGGAAGTAACGCTGTAGACCGACCTCCAGCGGATCGCCCGCCTGTGCGCGGGCGTTCCGTCCTGCATGCTTTTCGCTCGCAGGGTTCGCCTTGCGCCACCGCGCCAGTCTGCGGTGGCGTGTTTCCCTTGATACCACACCGTTCTCCGGCGGTGCTTTTTATACTGTGATGCCATGGAAATTTTCGGCGTTCCATTACAAGCGATGATGAGCCAGCTGCTGCTGGGTCTCGTCAACGGCTCGTTCTATGCCATGTTGTCCCTCGGTCTGGCCGTCATCTTCGGCTTGCTCAATGTGATTAATTTCTCGCACGGCGCCATGTACATGATGGGCGCCTTCCTGGCCTGGATGGGCCTCAGTTATTTCGACATCAATTACTGGGCCATGCTGGTCATCGCCCCGATCCTCGTCGGCCTGCTCGGCATCCTGATCGAAAAAACCATGCTGCGCTGGCTGTACAAACTCGACCACCTGTATGGCTTGCTGCTGACCTTTGGCATCACCCTGATCATGGAAGGCGTGTTCCGCTCCTTCTATGGCGTCTCGGGCCAGCCGTATGCCGTGCCCGAAGCGCTGGCCGGCGCGACGGACCTGGGCTTCATGATCTTGCCGAACTACCGCGCGTGGGTGGTGATCGCGTCGCTGTCCGTCTGCCTGGCCACCTGGTTCGTCATCGAAAAAACCAAGCTGGGCGCCTACCTGCGGGCCGGCACGGAAAACCCGAAACTGGTGGAAGCGTTCGGCATCAACGTGCCGCTGATGGTGACGTTGACGTTCGGCTTCGGCGTGGCGCTGGCCGGTTTCGCCGGCGTGCTGGCCGCGCCCATCATCCAGGTGTCGCCGCTGATGGGCTCGAACCTGATCATCGTCGTGTTTGCCGTGGTGGTGATCGGCGGCATGGGCTCCATCATGGGTTCCATCCTGACGGGCCTGGGCCTGGGCGTGATCGAGGGCCTGACCCGCGTGTTCTACCCGGAAGGCTCGGCCACCGTGGTGTTCGTGGTGATGGTCATCGTGCTGCTGCTGCGTCCGGCCGGCCTGTTCGGCAAAGAAAAGTAATCCTCATCAGTCATGTATTGGAGCTACCACGATGAATAAGAATGTAGGCTACGCCATTGCCTTGCTGCTGGCGTTGGCGGCGCCGTTTTACGGCTATCCCGTCTTCCTGATGAAGTTGCTGTGCTTTGCCCTGTTTGCCTGCGCTTTCAACTTGTTGATCGGCTACACGGGCTTGCTGTCGTTCGGCCATGCGGCCTTCTTCGGCGGCGCCGGCTATGTCACCGGCTACGCGCTGCGCACCTGGGGCTGGCCAACGGAGCTGGGCCTGCTGGCCGGCGTCGCCACGGGTGCCTTGCTGGGCCTGGTGATCGGCGGCCTGGCGATCCGCCGCCAGGGCATCTACTTCACGATGATCACCCTGGCGCTGGCACAGATGGTGTACTTCCTGGCCTTGCGCCTGCCGTTCACGGGCGGCGAGGATGGCTTGCAGGGTGTTCCACGTGGAACCTTGCTGGGCATGATAGACCTGGGCAACGACACGGTCTTGTACTATGTCGTGCTGGCCATTTTTGTCGCCGGCTTCGCCCTGATCGTGCGCACCATCCATTCGCCGTTCGGCCAGGTGCTCAAGGCCATCAAGGAAAACGAACCGCGCGCCATCTCGCTGGGCTACGACGTCAACAAGTACAAGCTGATGGCCATCGTGCTGTCCGCCTCGCTGGCCGCGCTGGCCGGCGCCACCAAGACCCTGGTGCTGGGCTTTGAAACCCTGACCGATGTGTACTGGGGCATGTCGGGCCTGGTCGTGCTGATGACACTGGTGGGCGGCATGGGCACCTTGTCCGGTCCCATCCTCGGCGCCGTGCTGATCATCGCGCTGGAAAACAAGCTGGGCGATGTCGGTACCTATCTGGCCACGCACACGGGCATCGAATGGTTCGGCACCCTGGGCGAATCGGTGGGCATGGTCACGGGCGTGATCTTCGTCATCTGCGTCTTGCTGTTCCGGCGCGGCATCGTCGGCGAAGCCATCGCGCGCTTCGGCGGCAGGGCTGCCAAAGCCGCTGTCTGATTTTCAAGCAACGCCGGACGGATCGTCCGGCGTTTTTCATTGTGCGTCCACTGTTACCTCAACGGAGAGAACCACCATGCAAACGACGATCACGCGCGCCGGGGGCGGCCTGTGCACCCTGCTGGCGTTGGCAGCCTGCGGCAGCAACCATGCACCGGAAGAACTGAACCAGATGCCCAGCTATCTGGGCACGATTGCGCGCGCCGACTACGACGGCAAGACGAATGATCTGCTCACGGCCGGCCTGGGCAAGACGGGGCTGGCGGCTGCGACGCCCGCATATGCGAACGCCGAGCAGCCGACGCCGGCCGAGCTGCGCCGCAATGCGATCCACGCCAACTACCGCGCCGTGCTCGACATTGCTGCCAACAGCGGCTACGGCACCCTGTACGGACCGAACGTGGATGCGTCCGGGAACGTGGGCACGGGCGAGGGCCTGGTCGCGGGCAGCGAATACATAGCGTATGCGGACGATGGCACGGGCAGGAAAAATGTCACCTTGATGGTGCAGGTGCCGGCCAGCTTCGACCCGGACCACGCCTGCATCGTCACGGGCACGTCCAGCGGCTCGCGCGGCATCTATGGGGCCATCGGCAGTTCGGGCGAATGGGGCCTGAAAAAGGGCTGTGCCGTGGCGTATGCGGACAAGGGTTCCGGCACCGGCCTGTATGTGTTCGAGGACGACAGCGTCAACCTGCAGAACGGCGTGCGCGCGGGCAGGGTGGCGGCCGGCAAGAACGCGCTCTTCGCGCCGGACCTGAGCGATGCGGACCGGCTGGCCTGGGCTGCCGCCAACCCGAACCGCATCGCCTTCAAGCATGCGCACTCGCAGCAGAATCCGGAAAAGGATTGGGGCAAGGTCACCTTGCAGGCGATCGAGATGGCCTATTATGTGTTGAACGAACGCTACGGCGTGCTGGCCCGCGACGGCAGTGCGCGCGTCGTGCGCCTGACGCCGAAGAACACCATCACGATCGCGTCGAGCATTTCCAACGGCGCCGGCTCGGCCTTGCTGGCGGCGGAACAGGATAGCAAGGGCCTGATCGGCGGCGTGGCGGCCAGCGAGCCGCAGGTCCAGCCGGCGCCATCGACGGCCTACAGCGTGCGCCAGGGCGGGGCGCTGGTGGCCAATCCGGGCCGCGCGCTGTTCGACTACGCCACCTATGCGGCCCTGTACCAGCCGTGCATCGCTTCCCTGGCGGGCAACGCGGGACGCTGCACGGCGCTCGTCGGCAAGGGTTTATTGAACGGCGCGGACCTGGCGGCGCAGCAGGCGGATGCGAAGCAGCGCTTGCGCGCGTACGGCTGGCTGGTCGATTCCGATCCGCTGCAGGCGGCGCATGCGGGTACGAACATCCTCGTGGCCGTCACGTATGCGTCTGCCTACGGCAAATTTTCCGTGACGGACAAGGTGTGCGGTTTCACGTTTGCGCAGACTGACCTCAACGGCAATCCGGTCGCGTTTACGTCGGCGCAGAAGGCCGCCAGCTTTGCCGCCCAGAGCGGCATCGTGGGCAATGTCGTGTATGAGAACAGCGTGGGCGGCGCCAAGGTCTACACGGCCGGCGTGTCGCCCTCCAGCAATCTGGCAGACCAGTCGCTCGACGGCTTCCTGTGCCTGCGCAGCCTGGCGACGGGCAGGGATGCCGTCAACGGCGCCACCCTGGAGGGCACGCTGGCTGGGCAAAGCGCGCGCGTGCGGGCCGGCATGGCCGAGGTGGCGGCCAGCGGCAAATTGAATGGCAAGCCGGCCATCATCGTGCACGGCCGCAGCGACACC
Organism: Janthinobacterium sp. FT14W; assembly: GCF_009208755.1. Lineage (NCBI taxonomy): Bacteria > Pseudomonadati > Pseudomonadota > Betaproteobacteria > Burkholderiales > Oxalobacteraceae > Janthinobacterium > Janthinobacterium sp. FT14W. The sequence continues at coordinate 33,425 of NZ_WFLL01000025.1, forward strand.
TTGATACCCGTGAACCACGCCTCGCGCGCGTATGTGGGATTGAACGCGTCGGTGGAGGGCGCAAATAGCCGGTTGCGCTATATCGAGGTGAGCAACGCCAACCACTTCGACTCCTTCAGCAGCGCCTTGCCGACCCTGATCGTGCCCCTGCACGTGTACCTGAACCGGGCGCTGGATGCCATGTATGCGCATCTGTCTGCCAAGCAAGCCTTACCGCCTTCGCAGGTGGTGCGCACGGTAACGCGGGCCGATGCGTCGACCCTGATCACGAATGTCAACGTGCCGGCCATTGCGGCAACACCGGCGGCCGGCAATGCGATCAGCGTGACGGGCACGGTGGTGGATATTCCCAACTAGCGGCTATTTATGGTCGCAGCCAAGCCACGCGCCATGCGTGGCTTTTTTTTATGTCTTTCAGCGTATGGCTTTACAGCGCGGCTGCATAAATGGCGCGCGCATCGCCGCGCGTGACGGGACGGGGATTGTTGCCCAGCAAGCGCGTCTGCAGCATGGCGTCGTCGGCCAGCCGGTCCAGGTCGCCAGCCGCGATGCCCACTTCGCGCAGGGTGTGCGCGATGCCCGTGGCCAAGGTAATCTCCTGCATGCTGTCGATCAGGGCGTTCGCCCGTGCCTCGTCGCTGCCTGTGATGCCGGGCTGCACGATCGCGGCCAGCTGCGCATACAGGGGCGCCGCGTGGGACAGATTGAAGCGCAGCACGTGCGGCAGTACCAGCGCATTCGACAAGCCGTGTGGCACGTGGAACAGCCCGCCGATGGGATAGGCGAGCGCATGCACGGCGGCCACGGGGGCGTTGGCAAACGCCTGGCCGGCCAGCATGGCGCCCAGCAGCATGGCCTGGCGCGCCGGCAAGTTGGCGCCATCGCGGCACGCCGTGAGCAGATTGCCGGACAGCAGCGACAGCGCCTGCGTGGCCAGCATGTCGGACAAGGGATTTTTCAGCAGGCGGCTGGTGTACGCTTCGATCGCATGCACCATGGCGTCGATGCCGGTGGCGGCCGTCACGGCGGGCGGCAAGCCCAGGGTCAGGCTGGCGTCGAGGATGGCCAGGTCCGCATACAGTTGCGGCGCCACGACGCCCATCTTGCTGGTGGCGCCCGTGGTGACGATGGCGATCTGCGTCACTTCGGAACCCGTGCCCGCCGTGGTGGGCAATTGCACGAGCGGCAGGCGCTGGCCGTGGACATTGCCGATGCCATACAGTTGGGCCAGTTCCTGGTGGCCCGGCGCCAGCACGGCGACCAGCTTGGCCACGTCCAGCGAGCTGCCGCCGCCGAGGCCAATAATCAGTTCCACGTGAAACATCCGGGCTTGGGCCACGCCCGCCAGCACGATGGCTTCGGGCGGATCGGCTTGCACTTCGGAAAAGACATGGGTGTCGATGCCCGCCGTCCGCAAGCTGCGCAGGGGCGCATCGGCCAGTCCCGTGCGCAGAAACCCTGCATCGGTGACGAGCAGGGCACGGCGGACGGTGGGGAAGTGATGGGCGATGTGCGCGCCCAGCTGGGCGGCGGCGCCCGGTTCAACGATCAGATGCGGCACGGTGCGGAACTGGAAGGCGGACATGCAGACTCCTGACGGCGAGGATGGTAGCCAAGCTTACTCCGCTTTCCCGCCCCGCGCATGTTTCACGTGGAACCGTTCAGCCTTGCAGCTGGCTTGCCAGTCCCAGGCTCACGAGCAGCGACAGGCTGGACACGGCGGTCAGCACGCGGAACGTGCGCGCATCTTGCCGGTACTCGCGCACGGCCGCATAGGCCAGGCCAACACCCATCACGATGTTGAGGAAGAGCAAGTTTCTCATTCCCACTCCAGCGCGCCGCGTTTCCATTCATACGCCAGCCCGATGGTCAGGAGGCCCAGGAAGCCCATGACGGCCCAGAAGCCGGGCAGTCCCAACGCGTTCACATTCGCCGCCCACGGCATCAGGAAGATGACTTCGATATCGAACAGGATGAACAGGATGGCCACCAGGTAGAAGCGGATGTCGAACTTCATGCGCGCGTCGCCGAACGCTTCGAAGCCGCATTCATACTGCGACAGTTTTTGCGGATCGGGTTTGTGCGGACCCAGCACGCGCCCCAGCAGCATGGGCACGATGCCGACCAGGATGCCGACGAGAATGAACAGCAGGACGGGAAAATAGTTTTCGAGGAGCATGGGGATTCCTCTCAGTGGCTGGACGACATTTTCATCAGCACGATGCCGCTGACGATGAGGACGGCGGCGCACACGCGCATGGCATTGAGTTGCTCGCCCAGAAAGACGACGCCGACGATGAAGGCGCCGACGGCGCCGATGCCCGTCCAGATGGTGTAGGCCGTGCCCAGGGGCAGGGTGCGCATGGCCAGCGACAGCAAGCCGAAGCTGGCGATCATCATGACGATGGTAATGATGGAGGGGGTGAGCTTGGTGAAACCCTCGGAGAGTTTCATCGAATATGCCCACACGACTTCAAACATGCCGGCAATGAGTAACAGTATCCAGGCCATGGCGACTCCTTATACAGAGCGGGCCGTCCCGGTGTGTTCCCATGATGGGGGAGGCCGTCCTCCTGGATGCTCGTCCCGCTGGCCACTGGCGTGATCACGGATGCGGACGATGGGGCAATTGTAGCAAACATTAACGGACACTGCAGCCCCATCGGGGGGCCTGTCCCGGCACCGTTGCGTGTTCCACGTGAAACACAAACGCCCGTTGCCATGCCCCTGCTGAGTAAAAATTAAGCAAAAATTGGCCCGTGGAAGGTTGCGCTCGCAAAAAGACTCTATAATCGGAGCTCTCATCCCGCATTTTTACTTGCACTGTTACCTATTTATCATGTTATTTCCTACAGAATTCGACGTCATCGTTGTCGGTGGTGGTCACGCCGGTACCGAGGCGGCCCTCGCTTCCGCCCGCATGGGGCAGAAGACGCTATTGCTCACGCATAATATCGAGACACTGGGCCAGATGTCGTGCAACCCCTCCATCGGCGGCATCGGCAAGGGCCACCTGGTCAAGGAGGTCGATGCCATGGGCGGCGCGATGGCGATTGCCACCGACGAGTCCGGCATCCAGTTCCGTATCCTGAACTCTTCGAAAGGCCCGGCAGTCCGCGCCACGCGCGCCCAGGCCGACCGTATTCTCTACAAGGCCGCCATCCGCACGCGCCTGGAAAACCAGACTAACCTGTGGCTGTTCCAGCAAGCGGTCGACGATTTGATCGTCGAAGGCGACCGCGTCGTCGGCGCCGTGACGCAGATCGGCCTGAAGTTCCTGGCGCGCGCCGTGGTGCTGACGGCGGGCACCTTCCTCGACGGCAAGATCCACGTGGGCTTGAATAACTACTCGGCTGGCCGTGCCGGCGACCCGCCCGCGATCTCGCTGTCGGCCCGCCTGAAAGAGCTGAAACTGCCGCAGGGCCGCTTGAAAACGGGCACGCCGCCGCGCATCGATGGCCGCACGATCGACTTTTCCGTGATGCAAGAACAGCCGGGCGACCTCGATCCCGTGCCCGTCTTTTCGGTGATGGGCAACGCGGCCATGCACCCGCGCCAGGTGCCGTGCTGGGTCACGCACACGAATAGCCAGACGCACGACATCATCCGCGCCGGCCTGGACCGCAGCCCCATGTACACGGGCGTGATCGAAGGCGTGGGGCCCCGCTATTGCCCCTCGATCGAAGACAAGATCCACCGCTTCTCGGGCAAGGAATCGCACCAGATCTTCCTCGAGCCGGAAGGCTTGACGACGCACGAGTTCTATCCGAACGGCATCTCGACGAGCCTGCCGTTCGACGTGCAGATCGCCCTGGTGCAATCGATGAAGGGCATGGAAAACGCCCACATCCTGCGTCCCGGCTATGCCATCGAATACGATTATTTCGACCCGCGCGGCCTGAAAGCGTCGCTGGAAACGAAGGCCGTCGCCGGCCTGTTTTTTGCGGGCCAGATCAACGGCACCACGGGCTACGAGGAGGCGGCCGCGCAAGGCATGCTGGCGGGCCTGAATGCGGCCTTGCTGACGCAGGACAAGGAAGCCTGGGTACCGGGCCGCTCCGAAGCCTATCTGGGCGTGCTGGTCGACGATCTGATCACCCAGGGCGTGCAGGAACCGTACCGCATGTTCACCAGCCGCGCCGAGTACCGCCTGAGCCTGCGCGAAGACAATGCCGACATGCGCCTGACGGAAATCGGCCGCGCGCTGGGCTGCGTGGGCGACGCGCAATGGCAGGCGTTCGAAACCAAGCGCGAAGCCGTGGCGCGCGAGCTCGAGCGCCTGCGTTCCACGTGGGTCAACCCGCGCATTCTGGCGGCCGCGGAATCGGAACGCATCGTCGGCCAGGCCATCGAACGCGAGTACTCGCTGGCGGATTTGCTGTGCCGCCCGAACGTCGCCTACGACACCCTGATGAGCATGACGGGCATGGAAGGCCAGGCCCTGGCCGGTCCCGGCGTGGAGGATCCTGCCGTGCGCGAGCAGGTGGAAATCCAGCTCAAATACGCGGGCTACATCGAGCGTCAGAGCAAGGAAATCGAGCGCCACGAACACTATGAAAACCTGGCCTTGCCGGCCGGTTTTAACTACCTGGATATCGGTGCGCTGTCGGTCGAAGTGCGGCAAAAACTCGACAAGCAGCGCCCGCAAACCCTGGGCCAGGCATCGCGCATATCCGGCGTGACGCCGGCGGCGATTTCGCTGCTGCTGGTCCACCTGAAAAAGCGCGGCTTCGGTGCCGCGCAGACCACCACTTTAAAGGACGAGGTTGTTGAATGAAGCAGTTTGACCGGGCCGCATTGGCCCAGATTTTGAATGAAGGCATCGCCGCGCTGGGGCTGGACCTGAGCGCGGATCAGACGGAAAAACTGCTCGATTACCTGGCCTTGCTGGCCAAATGGAATAGCGTGTACAACCTGACGTCGGTGCGCGATCCCCTGCAGATGCTGACCTTGCACGTGCTCGATTCGCTGGCCGCCGTACCGGCGTTCGCGGCGGCGAAAAACGTGCTCGACGTGGGCGCCGGCGGCGGCTTGCCGGGCATGGTGCTGGCCATTGCCCGGCCCGACGTGAAGGTGTCGATGATCGACACGGTGCACAAGAAGACGGCTTTCCTGACGCAGGTGAAGGCCGAACTGGGCTTGAGCAACGTCACCGTGTACACGAAACGCGTGGAACAGCTGGAAGTGCAGCAGAAATTCGATGTGATCACCTCGCGCGCCTTTGCCGACCTGTCCGACTTCGTCAACTGGTCGGGCCACGTGCTGGAAGAGGGCGGTCAATTCATCGCCTTGAAAGGGGTGGCGCCGCCAGACGAGCGCGAGCGACTGCCAGCGGAATGGCGAGTGACGGAGCTACGCGCAATTGCGGTGCCAGGGCTAAATGCAGAGCGTCATCTGGTCTTTATAGCAAGAGTTTAAAGATTGAAAAAATAAACGGTATAAATCATATAAACGGTTTATACGGTATAAATTATATAAACCATATAAACGATTTATATCGTATAAATGAAATAAACAGTATAAATCGTTTCGGCCGGATGCCGGGGCGCACGATGAAGTTTGCACCTATTTACAACTAGAAGATACATGGCCAAAATTTTTTGTGTAGCAAATCAAAAGGGTGGTGTTGGTAAAACCACAACAAGCGTCAACCTCTCCGCCGGTCTGGCCAAGTTGAACCAGCGCGTGCTGCTGGTCGACCTCGACCCGCAGGGCAATGCGACCATGGGCGCCGGCATCAACAAGGCCGGCTTGAAGGCGTCCACCTATGAAGTGATGCTGGGCGAGTCCGATGTCAAGACGGCACGCCAGCGTTCCGAAGCGGGGCGCTTCGACGTCCTGCCTTCGAACCGCGAGCTGGCCGGCGCAGAAGTGGAGATGGTCGAGCTGGACAACCGCGAACGCCGCCTGAAGGATGCGCTGGCCGAAGTCGACGCCGAATACGACTTCATATTAGTAGATTGCCCACCGGCATTATCGATGCTGACCCTGAACGGCCTGTGCGCCGCGCATGGCGTGATCATCCCGATGCAATGCGAGTACTACGCGCTGGAAGGTTTGTCCGACCTGGTCAACACCATCAAGAAGGTGCATGCCAACCTGAATCCGGATCTGAAGATCATCGGCCTGTTGCGCGTGATGTTCGATCCGCGCATGACATTATCACAACAGGTATCGGCCCAGCTGGAGCAGCACTTCGGCGACAAGGTCTTCAATACCATCATCCCGCGCAACGTGCGTCTGGCCGAAGCGCCGTCGTACGGCCTGCCCGGCGTGACCTTCGACCCCAGCTCGAAAGGTGCGCAGGCGTATATCGCCTTCGGCGCCGAGATGGTCGAACGCATCAAACATATGTAAACAAGGGGCGAGCGTCTGCGCATTATGATGTGAGCGCTTACTCTGAAAACACGATTAGGACAGCATGGCTACGAAAAAATTAAAAGGACTGGGTCGCGGACTCGACGCCCTGTTGGGCGGCGGCGGCGACTTTGCCGGTCCGGACACGAATCAACCGTCGAACTTGCCCGTGTCGCAAATGCAAGCCGGCAAATACCAGCCCCGCACGCGCATGGACGAGGGGGCCCTGAATGAGCTGGCCGCCTCGATCAAGGCGCAAGGATTGATGCAGCCTATCCTGGTGCGCCCGATCGGGCAGGACACCCTGAGCGGCGTGATCAAATATGAAATCATCGCCGGCGAACGCCGCTTCCGCGCCTCGCAGCTGGCCGGGCTGACGGAAGTGCCGGTACTGGTGCGCGATGTCGACGACCTGGCCGCCGCGGCCATGGCGCTGATCGAGAACATCCAGCGCGAAGACTTGAATCCGCTGGAAGAGGCGCAAGGCATCCACCGCCTGATCGCCGACTTCAATTTCACGCATGAGCAAGCGGCCACTGCGCTGGGACGCTCGCGCAGCGCGGTGTCGAACCTGTTGCGCCTGATGAACCTGGCCAATCCCGTGCAGACCATGCTGATGGCCGGCGATATCGACATGGGCCATGCGCGCGCGCTGCTGGCCGTCGATGCGGCCAGCCAGATCACCCTGGCCAACCAGGTGGTGGCCAAGCGCCTGTCCGTGCGCGAGACGGAAAAGCTCGTCACGCGCACGGTCGAGGAAGCGGCCAACCCCGTCGAGCCGCGGCAGAAGGAAAAGTCCGGCGACATGGCGCGCCTGGAAGAAGAGCTGTCCGATGCGCTGGCCACGCCCGTGGTATTCAAGATGGGAAATAAGGGCCGTGGCCAATTGGTGATCGATTTTGCCGATCTTGACGTGCTCGATGGATTATTGACGCGCTTGCGTGGTTAAATAGCAAGTTGGCAAAAACGGGAAAACGGCCAGCCACAAGCGCTCTGGACAAGCAGTCGACGCTTTCCAGGCGCAGTGCATAATTCCTTGATAACACGGCTGGAAGCGGCCAGACAAGCGACTTTGCCATATAGTGGTGCAAAAGGCGGCGAATAGTCGGTAAAGCGTCAGTTTCACGCAGCAATTGCCCTGCTGCGGTGCAGCAACGTTTGACTCTATAGATCAAAGCCAACTATAATCCCGTGTCTTTGCGTGTGTAGATTTTTCTGGGAACCTGGCAATTGAGTGATTCACAACAAAGTATTGCCAAACCCGTCTACAAAGTAGTTGCATTGCAGCTAGCAATCGCTATCAGTTTTGCCACCGTCACCCTGTTTTTTGGCGGCAGTGTCAGAGGCTGGTCCGCCGCATACGGCGGCGCTATCGCAGTCATCGGTAGCCTGGTGTATGCCCTGTTGGTGGTTCGCGGTTCTAGCGACGCCAATAAGGCATTCCGGGCGCATTTGCGCGCAGAAGTGGTGAAAATATTTATCACAGCGGTGCTGTTTATATTGGCACTGGTGTTGTTTCAGTCGGCCGCCTGGTTATGGCTGATCTTGGGTTTCGCGGTGGCAACCTTAGCATACTGGTTTTCATTGCTCGCTGTTTAATCATTGGTTTTGGGGCCGGTTGTGCTCTGAAACGACAAATCTAAATTCATTATGACCACAGAACACGCTATTGAAGCGGGCCATGCTGCCCCGGCCAACGCCACAGAATACATCAGTCACCATCTGGCCCACCTGAGAAGTGCCGACGGCATGATCAATCTGGATACGTTCTGGATTTCGGCCATTCTGGGCTTTGTTTTCCTGGCTGTTTTCTATATGGCGTCGCGCCGCGCGACGGCTGGTGTCCCTGGCAAGTTGCAAAACTTCGTCGAAATGGTCATGGAAATCGTCAATGACACTATTAATGGGGCCTTCCACGCGAAAAGCAAGGTCATCGCACCGCTGGCCATCACAATTTTTGTGTGGGTCTGGCTGCTCAACGCGATGGACTTCCTGCCGGTTGACCTGTTGCCGAAGATTCTGAGCTGGTTTGGCGTGCATAAACTGCGCGCCGTGCCGACCGCCGACGTCAACCACACCTTCGCCATGTCGTTGTCGGTCGTGCTGTGCGTGATCGCCTTCTCGATCAAGGCCAAGGGCCTGGGCGGCTGGATCAAGGAACTGTTCACGGCGCCGTTCCATGCGAGCGGCCTGATCGGCACGATCGCCCTGGCGCCTGTCAATTTCCTGCTGCAAATGGTTGAGTTGGTTGCCAAACTGATCTCCCTGTCGCTGCGACTGTTCGGCAATATGTATGCCGGCGAACTGATTTTCATCTTGATCGCGTTGTTGCCTTGGTGGGCACAGTGGGCGTTGGGTGGTCCATGGGCAATTTTCCATATCTTGATTGTAACTTTGCAAGCTTTTGTGTTTATGGCGTTGACGGTTGTGTATCTGAGCCTTGCGGTTGAGAAACATTAATCATTAACTTTATATTTTGTTTTTTTAGTATCTTTCGTTTTTAAATTTAGGAGAATTTTATGCAAGCTCTGATCGCACAAGTACAAAGCATGACCGTTCTGGCAGCAGCAATCATCATCGGCCTGGCCGCAATCGGCACCGCTCTGGGCTTCGCTATCTTGGGTGGCAAATTCCTGGAAGCGTCGGCACGTCAACCAGAACTGATGCCACAACTGCAAACCAAACTGTTCGTTATCGCTGGTCTGCTGGATGCTATTTCGATGATCGGCGTTGGTGTTGCTCTGCTGTACACGTTCGCTAACCCGTTCCTGTCCGCTCTGACGGCTGTTGCTCAGTAATTCGCTCCAACCCTAGGAGAAACTTTTAGTTAGGAGCAAAGGTATGGACATCAATATGTCGCTCATCGGCCAGATGATCACCTTCGCGGTGTTGGTCTGGTTCTCGATGAAGTTCGTATTTCCAGCGCTGAACAACGCGCTGGATGAGCGTGCCAAACGAATCGCGGATGGATTGGCTGCGGCCGATCAAGGTCAAGCTTCGATGGCTGTCGCTGAAAAGCGTGCGCAAGAGGCATTGAACAGTGCACGTGAAGAAGCGTCGCAACGCGTTGCGGACGCTGAAAAGCGCGCGCAGCTGGTTGCTGAAGAGATCAAGCAAAATGCACAAGCTGAAGCTGCGCGTATCATTGCGCAAGCCCAGTCGGACGCCGAACAGCAACTGTCGAAAGCACGCGAACAATTGCGCGCTCAGGTGGCTGACCTGGCTGTCAAGGGTGCCGAGCAGATCTTGAAGCGTGAAGTAAACGCTACGGCTCACGCCGAAATGTTGCAGCGTCTTGCTGTCGAGCTGTAATCATGGCAGAACTCGCAACCGTCGCCCGTCCCTACGCGGAAGCTTTGTTCCGCGTAGCCCAAGCTGGTAAGGAGTCAAGCAACCTCGCGGCGTGGTCCGAACTGGTGTCCGAACTGGCACAGATCGGTAGCCACCCCGAGGTACAGGCGTACGCGCGCAATCCGAAAGTTTCGGAAAGCGACGTCGCCGCCACCATCCTGTCGTTGTTGAAATCGCCGCTCAATGAGGAAGTGAAAAACTTCGTCACGATGTTGATCGAAAATGGCCGCATCAGCCTGCTGCCGGAAATCGGCGCGCAATTCCATACGTTGAAAAACAGTGTGGAAGGTGCGGCTGACGCCGAGATCACGAGCGCTTTCGATCTGAGCGAAGGCCAAACGGCCGAGCTGGTCGCAACGCTGGAAAAGAAATTCAGTCGTAAGCTCAACCCTGCCGTCACAGTGGATCCATCGCTGCTCGGCGGCGTGCGCGTGGTTGTTGGCGACCAAGTGCTCGACACCTCGGTGCGCGCCAAGCTGCAGCAACTGCACGCTGCACTGGTGTCGTAAGACACGCGCTTCGGCAGGCCAGCTTAGACAGACCCTTACCCCTCGCGCAAGCTGAGAGAAACACTTTTAGGAGTTAGTATGCAACTCAACCCATCTGAAATCAGCGAGTTGATCAAGAGCCGGATCCAAGGTCTTGACGGCGGCGCTGAAGTGCGTAATCAAGGCACGGTTATTTCCGTCGCCGACGGTATCTGCCGCATCCACGGTTTGTCGGACGTGATGCAAGGCGAGATGCTGGAATTCCCAGGCAACACGTTTGGCCTGGCAATGAATCTGGAACGCGACTCCGTCGGTGCCGTGATTCTGGGTGCCTACGAGCACATCTCCGAAGGCGACACGGTGAAATGCACCGGCCGCATTCTGGAAGTGCCAGTCGGTCCTGAGCTGCTCGGCCGCGTTGTGAACGCGCTGGGTCAGCCGATCGACGGCAAAGGCGCCATCGACACCAAACTGACGGCCGCGATTGAAAAAATCGCCCCGGGCGTGATCGCCCGCGAGTCCGTGTCGCAACCGATGCAAACCGGCCTGAAGTCGATCGATGCGATGGTTCCAGTTGGCCGCGGCCAGCGCGAACTGATCATCGGCGACCGTCAAACCGGCAAGTCGGCTGTGGCGATTGATGCGATCATCAATCAAAAAGGCCAGGGCATGAAATGTATCTACGTCGCGATTGGCCAAAAAGCCTCGTCGATCAAGAACATCGTGCGCTCGCTGGAACAGCACGGCGCGATGGAATACACCATCGTTGTCGCCGCTTCCGCTTCGGAATCGGCCGCCATGCAATACATCTCGCCGTACTCCGGTTGCGCCATGGGCGAATACTTCCGTGACCGCGGTGAAGATGCACTGATCGTCTACGACGATCTGTCCAAACAAGCTGTTGCATACCGTCAAATCTCGCTGCTGCTGCGCCGTCCACCAGGTCGCGAAGCGTACCCAGGCGACGTGTTCTACCTGCACAGCCGCCTGCTGGAGCGCGCAGCCCGCGTGAACGCCGACTACGTCGAGAAGTTCACCGACGGCGCCGTCAAAGGCAAGACCGGTTCCCTGACGGCACTGCCGATCATTGAAACGCAAGCTGGCGACGTGTCCGCATTCGTTCCAACCAACGTGATTTCGATTACCGACGGTCAGATCTTCCTGGAAACCTCGCTGTTCAACGCCGGTATCCGTCCTGCAATTAACGCCGGTATTTCCGTATCGCGCGTCGGTGGCGCCGCCCAGACCAAGGTCATCAAAAACCTGTCCGGCGGTATCCGTACCGACTTGGCGCAGTACCGTGAACTGGCCGCGTTTGCGCAGTTCGCATCGGACCTGGACGAATCGACCCGCAAGCAGCTGGACCGCGGCGCGCGCGTAACGGAATTGCTCAAGCAAGCCCAGTACTCGCCACTGTCGATCTCGCTGATGGCCGTATCGCTGTTCTCGGTGAACAAAGGCTTCATGGACGACGTGCCAGTCAAGCAAGTGCTGTCGTTCGAAGCTGGTGTCCACGCTTACATGAAGACCAAGCAAGCTGCTCTGCTGGCCAAGATCGAAGAAACCAAGCAACTCGACAAAGACAGCGAAGCAACTCTGTCGGCGGCCATTGCTGATTTCAAGAAATCCGGCGCATATTAAGCGGCCAGGCGGCGCCCACCTTTGAGTGAGGCGCCGCCCTACGCGCAGAAGGAGTAAGGACTCATGGCATCAAGCAAAGAGATACGAGGCAAGATCAAGAGCGTAGAGAATACGAAGAAGATCACCAAGGCGATGGAAATGGTCGCCGCGTCCAAAATGCGCAAGGCGCAAGACCGGATGCGGGCCGCCCGTCCCTACAGTGACAAGATTCGGAATATCGCCGCCAATCTGGCGACCGCCAATCCGGAATACACGCACCCGTTCCTGGCAGCTGCCCAGGGTACGCAAGCGAAGGCAGTGGGTTTCATCGTTGTCACGACCGACAAGGGTCTGTGCGGCGGCATGAACACCAACATCCTGCGCCAGGTGACGTCGAAGTCGCGCGAGCTGGAAGCAGCTGGCAACCGGGTTGAAGCAGTTGCCATCGGTAACAAGGGTTTGGGTTTTTTGAATCGCATCGGCGTCAAGATCATTGCGCACGCCATTCAAACCGGTGATACGCCCCACCTGGACAAACTGATCGGACCTGTCAAGGTCATGCTCGAAGAGTTCCAGGCAGGCAAGATCGATGCAGTGTACCTGTGCTACACCAAATTCATCAACACGATGAAGCAGGAACCAGTCGTGGAGCAATTGCTGCCCCTGACGGCCGACAAGATGGTCGCCGACAAGGGTGCCCACTCGTGGGATTACATCTACGAGCCGGATGCGCAAAGCGTGATCGACGAATTGCTGGAGCGCTATGTAGAAGCGCTGGTGTACCAGGCAGTCGCGGAGAATCTGGCGTCCGAGCAATCGGCACGGATGGTCGCGATGAAAGCTGCAAGCGACAACGCGGGTAGTGTGATCGGCGAATTGAAGCTGATCTACAACAAGACCCGCCAAGCTGCGATTACCAAAGAACTCTCCGAAATCGTCGCCGGTGCGGCTGCGGTTTAAACGAATTTAACTATATTGAAGGAACGAACATGGCTGATGGCAAAATCGTTCAGTGTATCGGCGCTGTGGTGGACGTTGAGTTTCCCCGCAACGCGATGCCTAAGGTATTTGATGCCTTGAAGATGGCAGGCTCGGAACTGACCCTGGAAGTACAACAGCAGTTGGGCGACGGCATTGTCCGTACCATTGCACTCGGCTCGTCCGATGGCCTGCGTCGCGGCATGATGATCCAGAACACCGGCAAACCTATCATGGTGCCAGTCGGTAAAGCAACCCTGGGTCGCATCATGGACGTGCTGGGCAACCCGATCGACGAATGCGGCCCTGTGTCGCACGAGCAGATCGCGTCGATCCACCGCACCGCTCCTGCATACGACGAACTGTCGCCATCGCAAGAACTGCTGGAAACCGGCATCAAGGTGATCGACCTGGTTTGCCCGTTTGCAAAAGGCGGTAAAGTGGGTCTGTTCGGCGGCGCTGGCGTAGGCAAGACCGTGAACATGATGGAACTGATTAACAACATCGCCAAGGCGCACAGCGGCGTGTCCGTGTTTGCCGGCGTGGGTGAGCGTACCCGTGAAGGTAACGACTTCTACCACGAGATGGCTGACGCGAAAGTGGTCGATCTGGAAAACCCGGAGAACTCCAAAGTCGCGATGGTCTACGGTCAGATGAATGAACCGCCAGGTAACCGTCTGCGCGTTGCGCTGACCGGCCTGACGATCGCTGAATCGTTCCGTGATGAAGGCAAGGACGTTCTGTTCTTCGTCGACAACATCTACCGCTTCACCCTGGCCGGTACCGAAGTTTCGGCACTGCTGGGCCGTATGCCGTCGGCTGTGGGTTACCAACCGACCCTGGCCGAAGAAATGGGCCGTCTGCAAGAGCGTATCACGTCGACCAAGACCGGTTCGATCACCTCGATCCAGGCCGTCTACGTGCCAGCCGATGATTACACCGATCCGTCGCCTGCTACCACGTTTGCTCACTTGGATTCGACCGTTGCGCTGTCGCGTGACATCGCTTCCCTGGGTATCTACCCAGCCGTGGACCCACTGGATTCGACCTCGCGTCAGCTCGATCCGCTGATCGTCGGCCAAGAGCACTACGACACCGCGCGTGCCGTGCAAACGACCCTGCAGCGCTACAAGGAATTGCGCGACATTATCGCGATTTTGGGCATGGACGAACTGGCACCGGAAGACAAACTGCTGGTCGCCCGCGCACGTAAGATGCAGCGTTTCCTGTCGCAGCCTTTCCACGTCGCTGAAGTCTTTACCGGCGCGCCTGGTAAATACGTTTCGCTCAAAGACACGATCAAGGGCTTCAAAATGATCGCTTCGGGCGAACTCGATCACCTGCCGGAACAAGCGTTCTACATGGTCGGCACGATCGAAGAAGCAATCGAAAAAGCCAAGAAACTTAACTAAGTTAAGTCTGGGCCTAACCCCGCCCGTCACACGGCGGGGTTCTTCAACCCGATAGGACACACATGGCACACACAATTCACGTTGACGTGGTTTCCGCTGAAGAACTGATTTTTTCAGGCGAAGCAGAATTCGTCGCGTTGCCGGGTGAACAGGGCGAGCTGGGTATCTACCCACGCCACACGCCTTTGATTACCCGCATCCGTCCGGGCGCGGTCCGCATCAAGGTAGTCGGCCAGGCTGAAGAAGAGTTCGTCTTCGTTGCCGGCGGCCTGCTGGAAGTGCAACCGGATACCGTGACCGTCCTGGCCGATACCGCCATCCGCGGTCACGACCTGGATGAAGCGAAAGCGCTGGAAGCGAAGAAGTTGGCGGAAGAAAATATCCACAACAAGGATTCGGGCATCGACTACGCGCAAGCGCAAGCCGAGCTGGCCAGCGCGATTGCGCAGCTGGCAGCGATCCAGAAGCTGCGCAAGCTGTAATCAGCGAGCCAGCAGCAAGAAAGGCAGCCTTCGGGCTGCCTTTTTTTTCAGCAAAAATTAACGGCGTTTATCTTTTCCCCTTTCCAGTCCCGCCTTCAAGATCGTCTTCCACATGGCGCGCGCGGCGCTGCGCTCGAGCGGCGTCTCGTCGATACGCCGCGCGTCGCGCAGCAGCTTGTGATAATTGCGCAGGCGGTCCCCATCGACGGCGCCGCGCACGGCGCAACCGGGTTCGCTGGCGTGCCGGCAATCGCGGAACTGGCAGGTGGACGCCAGCTGCGCGATGTCGTCGAACGTGGCCGCCAGGGTGCCTGCATCGGCATCGGCCCGCCAGCTGCGCAAGCCCGGCGTGTCGATGATGCAGGCGCCGCTGGCACACAGGTGCAGCGAGCGGGCCGTCGTCGTATGCCGGCCGCGGCCGTCGCCATGGCGCACGCCGCTGGTTGCCTGTTCGGCTGCGCACAGCGTATTGGTCAGGCTGGACTTGCCGGCGCCGGAAGAACCGAGCAGCACCAGGGTCTGGCCCGCGTCCAGCCAGGGTTCCAGGATGGCCACGTCGTACGCATGGCGCGTATCGACGGCAAACAGGGGCACGTGGGGTGGCAGGCGCTGTTTGAGCTGCGCCAGCTTGCCTGCCACGTCGTCGGCCACGTCAGCCTTGCTGAGCACCACCACGGGCGTCACGTGCGCCGCCAGCACGATGGCCAGATAGCGTTCCAGGCGGCGCGCGTTGAAATCCCCATCCATGCCCATCACCAGCAGGGCCGTATCGACATTGCTGGCGAGGACCTGGCGCCGGCCGTCATTGCCGCGCCGCGCGATCTGCGTGACTGGGGATAAGCGCGCCGTTATCCACAGCGTGCCGCGCGCATCGGCTTCGGCGGCGACCCAGTCGCCGACCGTGAGGAGCTGTTCCTGTTCCAGCAGTGCGTGCAGCAACTGCGGCAGCACCTGCGCCGGACTTTCCCGCAAGCCGTCATGCACGATGATGCTGTCGCGGTGCACGGCGCTCACGCGCAGCAGCTGCGCCGCGGAGGAAGGGAGTTCGAGTTGGGCGGCTGCGCTGGCGATGGCCTGCTGCAGTCCGATGGGGCGTAGTTGCGCAAAATCGAGTGCGATCATGGTAGCGTGATTCCAAATTCTGTCGTCCGCGTGCGGACATGTCGCCTGCGCGTGCAGGCACCGCCAGTCACGATGACTGGCACGAAAGAAAGGGAAGTCGGCTACGCGATCACGCGTATGGGCAATTGCGGGCTAGAGGTATGAGCCGGGAAAGACAGTGATCAGGCAGCCGACAGCACGGCAGTATCCGAATGGCGCATGTTGTCTACTCCTGTTGTGTGATGGAAAACGCCAGTGTGCCAGCGGCGTGCGCCGCCGTCAATGGATGGCGTGGCTCAGCTGCACATGCCGTAGGCGCTGCGCTCGGGGAAATAGCGGTAGGTAAACGTGCGCACGGGGTAGCGCTTGCCGCCGACGAGCATGTCGGGCATGGACAGGTCGAAACGCTGCGGCAGCTGGCGCGGCAGCTGCAGCCGCAAGCGCCACTGGGTTTCCTTGCTGCTGCCCACGGCGGCAAACATGATGGGCAGCTGCTCGATGACGTCGACGATTTCCGCCTTCTGGTTCATGCCGCGCTGGTAAATGGTGAGTATCTTGGCTGCGGCGAACGGCGGCTTCTTTGGTTCTTCCAGCAAAAAGGACAGGCGCGTAAAACTGGCTTGCGTACCGACCGGCAAGGTAAAAATCAGCGCCAGTTCCGTGCCGCCATCCTTCAGCGTGACGGGCGGCGTGGCATAGATACTGATGCCGCGCGGCAGCTCGAAACGCGAGCCTTCCGTCCACGTCTTGCACTCGGGCGTGGTGGCCTGGTACAGGCTGGGTGCCGTGTAGTCATCGCAGGCGGTGACGAGCAGTAACAGTGGCAGCAGGGACAGGGCGGAACGGCGCATGGCAGGCAGTGGTTGGAGGAACGAGCCGACAGTGTAAGCGATCGCCACGCGATCCACCAGCGACGCTAGGAATGGGCGGGCGGCGCGCGGCGCACCGACTGCAGCTGGCAGTGCGCCGCCTGCAGCGCATCTTTGACGACGTCCAGGGCCAGTTGCGGCCGGGCCGCGCCGCACATGAAGATATCGACGGCGGCAAAGCTGCACTCGGGCCAGGTGTGGATGGAAATGTGCGATTCGGCCAGCAGCACCACGCCCGTGACGCCCTGGCCCGCGCCAAAGCTATGGAAATGGCTGTGCAGCACCTGGGCGCCGGCCGTGGTGGCTGCTGCGCGCAGCAGGCGTTCGAGCGCCGCGCAGTCGCGCAGGCGTTCCGGCGCGATGCCCGACAGGTCGGCCAGCAGATGCGTGCCCAGCGGCAGATGCGGCGTGGCTGCCATGCCTATTTGTGGCTGCCGCCGCTGGAACCGCCGCCATAGCTGCCGCCGCCGCTGCCCGTGCGCGAGCTCCAGCTGCTGCCGCCGCTGCTGCTGCCGGCCACCTTGAACATGCGCACCCAGTTGGCGGCCGTGACGGAAAACGTCACCATCAAGGCATAGATCACATATTTACTCATGAGGGATTCTTTGCATTCTTGTCGAGAAAAACGGCCGGCAGGAACAGCGCCAGGCAGCCCAGCAAACTCCACATCAGGGTGCTGGAGAACGAGACGAACATCGGGATCGCATTGAGCACCAGCACGATGACGATGAAGACCTTGGCGATGCCGCGATGGCTCAGCTGGATATTCTGTACCTTGGCGCCGCCGTGGAAGGCGGCGCCGAACCAGGCGGCCATCTGGTCGTAGGCGACGGGGATGGAGCGCGACCAGGTCATTTCCTCGCCCGTGATCTCCGCCGCCAGCTTGGTCTGCCCCTGTTCGAATTCAAATACGCGCGTGCTGTCGCCCACGGCCACTTTCCAGTTGAAGGCGCCCGCCGCATACACCACCTGCGAGCCGTAGTCATACAGCTTGGCATAGGTGGCGCCATCGAGCGTGCAGCGCTCCGCCTCCATGGATGGCCAGGTGGGCCAGTTCGGCAGCACGTTGGAGCGCGACCAGCCATCGTCCGTTTCCACCAGCCAGAAGAAGCCGGCGCGCGCGTTGTACAGCAGGTATTCATTCCACTCGCTGCCTTCGTCGTCGGCGCGGCGCATCATGCCGATCACCGTATAGTCGGCATTGCTGATCTTTGCGCTGGCACCCAGTTCCAGCGTGCTGTCGGCGTTGTCGTGCACCTGCTTGCCGATGGCCAGCACCTGCGCTTCCGGGCCGCTGGCGTCGAGCTGCGCGTGGCAGGCGGGGCACACCAGCTGCACCGCGGCGCCGGGCACGTACTGGATGCCGCTGCCGCAGGAGGGGCAATCGAGCGCATCGAGCTTTCCGCGGTACTTGCCGGCGCTCCTGGCGATGGCATCGTCGTCGCGCAGCAGCTGGCACTGCAAGCCATCGAGGGTGACGGCCACGCCCTGGTAGACGACGGGCTGCGGGCCGTCCGTGTAGTCGAGCGTGACAAAGCTGGCGTAGTTGCGGAAGTCCGCTACCTGGATGCGCCAGCCGGCGCCCACCTTGAACGGCAATTCGCCCTGGCCGGCGATGCATTCTGCATTGCGGATCTCGGCCGCCGTGTACGGCTCGCCGCAGATCGTGTAGCGGCGGCCCGGCGCCAGCTCGCCAAAGGCGGGCAGGGCGTCTTGCGTGGCGCGTTCGCGCGTCAGGGTGTACAGGCCGGACGAGTCGCCCAGCCAGGCCGTGCTGGCGTCGTCGAACAGCACATACCACTCATTCCACGTGCCGGCGCTGTAGCGCTGCTGGATGCGCCCGACGACGGTGAAGTGGACGCCGTCGTGCACGCCGGCCGTGCCGATCTGGATCGGCGAATAGTCTTCCAGGACGGCCGACATCTTGCCCACGTCCCTGACGGAATCGGCATCCTTGAGAATGGTGCTGTGGCAGTACTCGCACACGGCGAGCACGGAAGCGTGCGAGCGGAAGCGGACTTCCGCGCCGCAGCTGGGACAGGAAACAGTTTGCATGCAGTCGCGCTTAGCCGATCAGTTTTTTCAGCAGTTCAGCCTTGGCGCCGTCGTAGTCGGCCGGCGAAATGAGACCCTTGTCGAGCAGGCCCTTGAGCTTTTCCAGGCGCGCCTCGAGCGGTTCTTCCGCGGGGGCGGGCGGCACCGCCGGAACGGGTGCCGGGGCGGGTTGCTGCAATGCGCCGCCCATGCTCTGCGCCATCACCTGGCCGATCGACAGCCCGGCACCGAGACCGGCGCCGATGCCGGCCATGCCGCCTTCGTTCTGCGCCGCCAGCGGGATCGCATTGGCCACCTGGAATTTCGTGTAGCCGCTCATCTTGTCGGCGCCCAGGCCGCCCTTCATGCCGGCCGAGATGCGCTCGTCGAGCGCCGCCTGCAATTCCTCGGGCAGGCTGATGCTGGCCACGTTGAATTCATCGAGGCCCACGCCATAGCGGGCAAACGCCTGCGCCAGGCCATCCTTGACTTCCTGCGCCATCAGCGCCTGGTTGGCCGCCATGTCGAGGAAGGGCACGTTCGCGCCGCCCAGCGAGCTGGCCATGCTCGACATCAGGATGCCGCGCAGCTGGTCTTCCACTTCGTCGCGCGTATAGACTTCGCGCGTGCCGCTGATCTCGGTGAAGAAGGTGCGGGCGTCGGCGATGCGGTACGAGTACATGCCGAAGGCGCGCACGCGGATCATGTCGAAATCCTTGTCGCGGATGGTGATCGGCTGCGGCGTGCCCCATTTGCGGCCCGTCTGCACGCGGGTGCTGAAGTAATACACGTCCGACTTGAACGGCGAATCGAACAGCTTGTCCCAGTTTTTCAGGTTGGTCAGCAGCGGCAAGGTCTGTGTGGTCAGCTTGTGCGTGCCGGGACCGAAGACGTCGGCGATCTTGCCTTCATTGACGAAGACGGCCACCTGCGATTCGCGCACATTGAGGATGGCGCCGTTCTGGATCTCGAAATCCTGCATGGGAAAGCGCCAGGCCAGCACGCCGTCCGTCTCTTCGTTCCATTGCAGTACGTCGATAAACTGTTTCTTGATAAAGCTGCCGAGGCTCATGATGGATGTCCTTGAATAAGATGAAGCGGTGTCAGGAAATGCAGGCGGCGTTGATGGCGCCGATCGACAGCGAGATGGCACCCAGCAGGCCGCCGAAGGCGCTGTTGTTCGATTCGATCTGGTCCTTCGACATGTGCAGCAGGCGCGTGGTCACCAGGTACACGAGCAGCTGCACCACCATGGCGCCGAAGGCCCAGGCGAAGAACTGCTGGTAGTCGGCCGTGTGCATCAGCGACGAGGCGATGGTGGCGGAAAATCCCAGCAGGGCGCCGCTCAGCGACAGCGCGGCCGCGTGGTTGCCCTGGCGGATCAGCAGCACCTCGTCATACGGCGTGACGCGCGTATAGATGATAAAAAATACAATCAGCAGCCCGGCGGCCAGTATAAGATGGATCAGATAGTTTAGGATGGCGGGCACGGCTTTCCTCGCAATGAGTATTTGATAACGTCAACGCATATTAGAACAAAAAAAAGTCCCATGAACAAAAAGATTCTGATTTTGTCCGTCTTCGTGGTCGCCTCCTGCGGCCTCGCGTACGAGCTGATCGCCGGCGCCATGTCCAGCTACCTGCTCGGTGACTCCATCCTGCAATTTTCCACCATCATCGGCTGCTACCTGTTTGCCATGGGTGTGGGCGCTCACTTTTCAAAATATGTGCAGGATGACGAGGTGCTCTCGCGCTTCGTCGACATCGAGCTGGCCGTGGGCCTGATCGGCGGCCTGTCGGCCGCCATCCTGTTCATGACCTTTTCGTGGATGGCCGCGCCTTTCCGCACCTTATTGTATGTGATGGTATTTCTGATCGGCGCACTGGTCGGCATGGAAGTGCCGCTGGTGATGCGCGCCCTGAATTCGCGCCAGACGGAATTTTCCGAGCTGGTCAGCCGCGTGCTGACCTTCGATTACCTGGGCGCGCTGGCCGTCTCGCTGCTGTTCCCGCTGGTGCTGTCGCCGTACCTGGGGCTGGTGCGCACGGGCTTCCTGTTCGGCATGCTCAACGTGGGCGTGGGCCTGTGGACGATCTGGGTGTTCCGCGCGGAGCTGAAGAACCTCACGGGGCGCTTCCTGCGCGCCTGTGCCGTGATGCTGTTGCTGGTCGCCGGCTTTGCCATGTCCGACCGCATGGTGGCCTGGGGCGAGCACGGCCTGTTCGGCGACGAGATCGTGTATTCCACCACCACGCCCTACCAGCGCCTGGTGATCACGCGCTGGAAGGACGATACGCGCCTGTACATCAACGGCAACCTGCAGTTTTCCTCGCGCGACGAGTACCGCTACCACGAGGCGCTGGTGCACCCCGTGCTCGAAGCGCTGCCGTGGGCGCGTCGCGTGCTGGTGCTGGGCGGCGGCGATGGCCTGGCGCTGCGTGAAATCCTGCGTTATCCCCACATCGAACACGTCACCGTGGTCGACCTCGATCCGGCCATGACGGCCGCGTTTACCACGCGCCCGGAACTGGCAAAGCTGAATCACGGCTCGTTCTCGGACAAGCGCGTCACCGTCGTCAATGCCGATGCTGCCGTCTGGCTGCGCAACAACGGCGACATGTACGACGCGGCCATCGTCGATTTCCCCGATCCGTCCAGCTTCGCGCTCGGTAAACTGTATTCCGTGCCGTTCTACGACCTGGTGAAAAAGCACCTGGCGGCCAAGGGCCTGATGGTGGTGCAATCGACTTCGCCCTTTTTTGCCCCGCACGCCTACTGGACCATCAATGCCACCCTGCGCGAAGTGGGCATGCGCACCTGGCCGTATCACGCCTACGTGCCGTCGTTCGGCGAATGGGGTTTTATCCTGGCCTCGCCCCAGCTGGACTATGTGCCGCCGACAACCTACCGCCTGCCCATGCGCTACCTGAATGCGGACACCACGCGCGAGATGTTCATCTTCCCGCCCGACATGCAGCCGCTGCCCATGGCGCCGAACCGTCTCAATACGCAGTCGCTCGTGCATGAGTTCGAGCAGGACTGGCGCCAGGTGATCCGCTGATGCAGCGCCGTTCCTTCATGCTGTGGGCCGCCGGCGGCACCGCGGCGGCGGCGGCCGGCATCGGCAGCATCGCCGCCTACCTGCGCTGGCAGGAGATCACGCCGAAGGTGCTGTACCCGGGCCGCAGCGAGGGGCACTATTTGCGCAAGCTGCTGCGCGAGCGCACGGCGCTGCCGCCACCGGGCGAGACCGTCACTACCGACGTGGCCATTCTCGGCTCCGGCATCGGGGGCCTGACGGCCGCCTGGCGCTTGAATAAACTGGGTCACCAGGATTTCCTCATGATCGATGGGCCGCAGCCGTATGGCAACGCGGCCGGCGGCCACTTCGGCGAGCTCGCCTATCCCACGGGCGGCCACTATCTGCCGCTGCCTTCGCCCGAATCGACCCATGTGCGCGAGATCCTGTTCGACCTGGGCATTATCCAGCGCGATCCGCAGGCCGAAAAACCCTATTACGACGAGCGTTTCATCCTGCACGCGCCCGAGGAGCGCTTGCTGTTCAACGGCCATTGGCAGGATGGCTTCATCCCCACGGAAGGCGTGCCGCCGGCGGAGCTGGCGCAGCATGAACGCTTCTTTGCCGAGGTGCGGCGCCTGCGCCAGGCGCATGGCAACGACGGCAAGCGCGTCTTCGTGTTCCCCACCGTGGCATCGTCGCAGGACCCTGCCTGGCAGGCGCTCGACAGCATCACCCTGAAACAATGGATGGAGCGCGAAGGCTATACCTCGCCGACCCTGCACTGGTACCTGAACTACTGCTGCCGCGACGATTACGGCACGCGCTACGACCAGGTTTCGGCCTGGGCCGGCCTGCATTACTATTGCAGCCGCTGGGGACAGGCGGCAAATGCGGGCAACGGCGCCTGGCTGACCTGGCCGGGCGGCATGCAGCCCGTGGCCACGGCCATGGAGCAGGCGTCGGGCGTGCGGCGCAGGAGCGGCACCGTGGTTTCCGTGCAGACGACGGCGCAGGGCGTGGAAGCGCTGTGCCTGGAACTGGTCGATGGCCAGCCGCGCACCTACCTGGTCAAGGCGCGCAAGGCCATCTGCGCCATGCCCTTGTATGTGGCGGCAAGCGTGGTCAGCGACATCGCCAGCTATGGCTACGACCTCAAGCGCGATACGCCCGCGTATGCGCCGTGGCTGGTGGCGAATTTTTTACTTAAACGCTTTCCCGACGAACTGCCGCATGCGCCCCTGTGCTGGGACAACGTGGTGTACCAGGAGCCGGGCCTCGGCTATGTCGTCTCCACGCACCAGGACATCCGCGTGCGCCCGCCCGAGAAAACCGTCTTCAGCGCCTATGTGGCCCTGTCCGACCGCACGCCGCAGGAAGCGCGCAAGTGGTTAGATGTGGCCACGCCCGAAGAATTGCTGGCGCTGGCCAGCGTCGACCTGGAAACGGCGTATGGACGCGATTTTGCCCGCTGCGTGGAACGGGTCGACATCACCGTGCGCGGCCACGCCATGGCCGCGCCCTTGCCCGGTTTCCGCAGCAATGCGGGCCTGAAGGCGCTGCGCGAGCACGATGGCGCGATCCTGTTCGCGCATGCGGATCTGTCGGGCTTCTCCGTGTTCGAGGAAGCGGCGTGGTGGGGGGACCGCGCGGCGCGCCTGGCGGCTAAATAAAAAGGCCGGCGCGAACGCCGGCCAGAGCCCCCTAAGGCTCGAACCTGTGTTTCCTTGTTCTTCTCATTTATTTTTATTAATGACGTCGATGAACACGGCCGCCAGCAGCACCAGGCCCTTGATCACCTGCTGGTAGTCGATGCCGATGCCCATGATGGACATGCCGTTGTTCATCACGCCCATGATGAAGGCGCCGATGACGGCCCCCATCACCTTGCCCACGCCGCCCGAGGCCGAGGCGCCGCCGATGAAGCAGGCGGCAATCACGTCCAGCTCGAAGCCCGTGCCCGCCTTCGGCGTGGCCGTGTTCAGGCGCGCCGCGAAGATCAGTCCGGCCAGCGCGGCCAGCATGCCCATGTTGACGAAGGTGTAGAAGCTGACCCGTTCCGTCTTGATGCCGGACAGGCGCGCCGCCTTCTCGTTGCCGCCCACGGCATACACGCGGCGTCCCATCACGGTGCGGTTGGTAACAAAGGTGTAGGCGACGATGAGTAGCGACATCACGGCCAGCACGTTGGGAAAGCCGCGGTACGACGCCAGCAGGTAGCTGAAATACACCATCACGGCGGCGAAGATGGCGTTTTTCAGCAGGAAGAAGGCGCGCGGCTCGTTTTCCATGCCGTGTTTCATCTGCTTGGCGCGGCTGCGCAGCGAGGTGACGATCAGCGCGGCGGCGGCGATCACGCCCAGCAGCAGTGACAGGCCGCGCAGGTTTTCGCCGCCGAACGGGTCGGGCAGGAAGCCCGAGCTGAGCATCTGGAAGCCTTCCGGGAAGGGGCCGACCGACTGGCCAGCCAGCAGCGCCAGGGTCAGGCCCTTGAATACCAGCATGCCGGCCAGGGTGACGATGAAGGACGGGATCTTGAAAAAGGCGACGAAATACCCTTGTGCGCCGCCGATCACGGCGCCGGCCAGCAGGCAGAGGATGCTGGCGGCGACAAAATGCATGTGGTAATTGACGATCAGCACGGCCGCCAGCGCGCCCACGAAGCCGACCACCGAGCCCACGGACAAATCGATATGGCCGGCCACGATGACCATCAGCATGCCCAGCGCCATGATGACGATATAGCTGTTTTGCAGCACCAGGTTGGTCAGGTTCAGCGGCTGCATCAGGGTGCCGTCGGTCATGTACTGGAAAAAGCCCATGATGACGATCAGGGAGAGCAGCATGCCGTAGTCGCGCATATTGTTTTTCAGGAAGCCGGCATAGCTCTTGGCGGCTGGCGCCGTGCTGGGAGGGGCGCCTGCCGCCGTCCCCGCTGTCAGTTTATTGTCCATTGTTTTCTCCGTGTGTAACGATCGCGCGCATGATGCGCTCCTGCGACGCTTCTGCTGCGCTGAGTTCTGCCGCGAAGCGGCCTTCGTTCATGACATAGATCCGGTCGCACATGCCCAGCAATTCCGGCATTTCCGAGGAAATCATGATGATGCATTTGCCTTCGGCGGCCAGCTCGCTGATGATGCTGTAGATCTCGTATTTGGCGCCGACGTCGATGCCGCGGCTCGGTTCATCGAGGATCAGGATGTCGGGGCGCGAAAACAGCCACTTCGCCAGCACCACTTTTTGCTGGTTGCCGCCGGACAGGTTGCCCACTTTTTGCAGAATGCTTGAGCAGCGGATCTTGAGCTTGCGGCGGAACTCGTCGGCCACGCCGAATTCGCGCGCCTCGTCGATGACCGTGCGGGTCGATACCGCGTCCAGGTTGGCCAGGCTGGTGTTTTTCTTGATGTCTTCCTCGAGGATCAGGCCCAGGCCCTTGCGGTCTTCCGTGACGTACGCGAGGCCGTGGCCGATCGCCTTGCCGATGGTGCTGACGTCGATTTCCCGGCCATTCTTGAGCACCGTGCCGCTGATGCGCTGGCCGTAGGCGCGCCCGAAAATGCTCATCGCCAGTTCCGTGCGCCCGGAACCCATCAAGCCGGCGATGCCGATGATTTCGCCCTTTTTGGCGTGCATGTTGATGCCCTTGATGACGGGGCGCTCCGCATGCTCGGGATGGAACACGCGCCAGTCGCGCACCTCGAAGATGGTCTCGCCGACGCTGGGCGTGCGCGGCGGATAGCGGTCCGCCATCTCGCGCCCGACCATTTTTTCGATGATGCGGTCTTCGCTGACGGGCTCCACGCGGCAGTCGAAGCTGTCGACCGTGTTCCCGTCGCGCAGCACCGTGATGGCATCGGCGACCCTGGAGATTTCATTGAGCTTGTGCGAGATCAGGATCGAGGCGATGCCCTGGCGTTTCAGGTCCAGCAGCAGATCGAGCAGGGCCGCGCTGTCGCTCTCGTTCAGGCTGGCCGTCGGCTCGTCGAGGATCAGCAGCTTGACGTCCTTGCACAGCGCCTTGGCGATTTCGATCAGCTGCTGCTTGCCCACGCCCAGGTTGGTGATCAGGGTGTCGGGCGACTCCTTGAGGCCCACCTTTTGCAGCAGCTCGCGCGTCTTCGCTTGCGCGTATTCCCAGTCGATGACGCCCATATGGGCCGGTTCGTTGCCGAGGAAGATATTCTCGGCGATCGACAGCAGCGGCACCAGCGCCAGTTCCTGGTGGATGATGATGATGCCGATTTCCTCGCTGTCCTTGATGCCGCGGAAGTGCCGCGTCTGGCCCAGGTAGTCGATGTCGCCCGTGTAGCTGCCATGGCCGTACACGCCGCTCAGCACTTTCATCAGGGTCGATTTGCCGGCGCCGTTTTCGCCCACGATGGCGTGGATCTCGCCGCTGCGCACCCGCAGGTTGACATTGTCGAGCGCAACGACGCCGGGGAATGTTTTGCGTATCCTGCGCATTTCCAGGATAGTGTTCGTCATATAACCTCTCTGGCACGGCCGCATGCTGCTTGGCTCCGGTCGTGCGGCAGTCTTGTTCTGGATAGTGCATGAAGCGAAAGGCCCGGCATGGCCGGGCCTTCAGTAGCGTGGCCGCTTATTTCACTTGCGCTTCCGTGTAGTAGCCGCTGCCGGTGACGAGCACCTGTTTCCAGTTCGCCTTGTCGACGGTGACGGGTTTGAGCAGGTAGGACGGCACCACCTTGATGCCGTTGTTATAGGTCTTCGTGTCGTTGACGGTCGGGACCTTGCCCGACATCATGGCGTCGACCATATTTGCCGTCACCTTGGCCAGCTCGCGCGTGTCCTTGAACACGGTCGATGCCTGTTCGCCGCGGATGATCGATTTCACCGACGGGATTTCCGCATCCTGGCCCGTCACGACGGGGAAGGGCTGTTTCGGCGTGCCGTAGCCGACGCCCTTGAGCGAGGACAGGATGCCGATGCTCAAGCCGTCATACGGCGACAGCACCGCGTCGACTCTCGCATTGCCGTAATAGGCGCTGAGCAGGTTGTCCATGCGCGCCTGCGCCACGGCGCCGTCCCAGCGCAGGGTGGCGACCTTTTCCATCCCCATCTGCTTCGAGCGCACCACCAGCTTGCCGCTGTCGATGTAGGGTTTCAGGACCGACAGCGCGCCGTTGTAGAAGAAGTGCGCGTTGTTGTCGTCGGCCGAGCCGCCGAACAGCTCGATATTGAACGGGCCCTTGCCTTCCTTGAGTTTCAGCGCCGATTCGATATAGCCGGCCTGCAGCACGCCGACCTGGAAGTTGTCGAAGGTGGCGTAGTAATCGATGTTTTTCGTGCCGCGGATCAGGCGGTCATACGAGATGACCTTGATGCCCTTGTCGGCCGCCTTTTGCAGCACATTCGACAAGGTGGTGCCATCGATGGCAGCGATCACCAGCACCTTGGCGCCCTTGGTGATCATGTTTTCCACCTGCGCCAGCTGGTTCGGGATATCGTCGTCGGCAAACTGCAGGTCCGTCTTGTAGCCGCGCTCCTTGAATACCTTGACCATGTTGTCGCCGTCGGCGATCCAGCGCATGGACGATTTGGTCGGCATCGAGATGCCGATGGCGCCCTTGTCGGCGGCGCTTGCCACGGGTATTACGGCCATGCCGGAGATGGCCAGCGCCAGGCTCGCGGTCAGCATTTTCATTGTTGTTTTCATTTCAGGTCTCCACCGTCTTCGATAGTTGAATGTGCCAGGGCCGTCGTCCCAGTGGGCGGGCTCCGTGCGGATGGCCGATTGCAGGCCACGGCTGATACTAGTTTGTCCATCCATCCCCCACCAATCACTTTTTTCACATCGGCGATATCCAAAACGGTATCGATAAGCAGATTGATGCAATGCGCCATGCGGCCCCTGCCAGCCGTGCAGGCAGGGCAGGAATGCAGGCCGTGCGGCGGCTTTTTTTGGTGCGCTGCAATACCAATAATCATCATCCAATTTGGTGATTTTCGTAATTGCCGCAACACAGGCCGGCGCGCAGAATCGGTCCGGACTTGAAGACCAGCCATCCCGTGACGCTCTTTTGAAAGCTTGCCATGCAGCCGATTTCTCCCGCCTCCCTGTTGCCCGCCGATCTGGCGCAGGCCACCCTCGTCGGCCGCATCTGGCGTGACGGTCCCTGCGTCGTCGCCGTGCGCGGCGGCGAAGCGGTCGACATCACGCAGACGGCAGCGACGGTGGCGGAACTGTTCGAGCGCAGCGACGCGCTCGAGATCGCCCGCCATGCGCCCGGTATTGCGCTCGGCCCCGTGCAGGCGCTGATGGCGCAGGCGCTGGCCGCACCGGCCGGCAAACCGCTGCTGCTGGCGCCGTGCGACCTGCAGGCAGTCAAGGCCTGCGGCGTGACGTTTGCCGTCAGCCTGCTGGAACGGGTGATCGAGGAACAGGCGGGTGGCGACGCGGCACGCGCAGCCAGCTTGCGCGCTGCGCTGCAAGCCACCCTGGGCAGCGACTTGTCGGCCTTGCAGCCCGGCTCGGACGCGGCGCAGCGGCTGAAACAGCAGTTGCAGCAGCGCGGCGCCTGGTCGCAATACATGGAAGTGGGGATCGGCCCCGATGCGGAAGTGTTTACCAAGGCGCAGCCCATGTCTTCCGTTGGCTGCGGCGCGCAGGTGGGCTTGCTGCCGTCGTCGGCCTGGAACAACCCGGAGCCGGAAATCGTCCTGGCCGTCAACAGCCGCGGCCAGGTGCTGGGGGCGACCTTGGGCAACGACGTCAACCTGCGCGACATCGAAGGGCGCAGCGCCCTGTTGCTGGGCAAGGCCAAGGACAACAACGCCTCCTGCGCCATCGGCCCCTTCATCCGCCTGTTCGACGGCGGTTTTACGCTCGATACCGTGCGCCAGGCGGAAGTGTCGCTGCTCATCGAGGGCGCGGACGACGGCTTCGTGCTCGAAGGCGCCAGCTTCATGCGCGAGATCAGCCGCGACCCGCTGGACCTGGTGCGCCAGACGGCGGGGCAGTACCACCAGTATCCGGATGGCTTCATGCTTTTCCTCGGCACGATGTTCTCGCCCGTGAAGGACCGTGCCGCGCAGGGTGGCGGCTTTACCCACCACCTGGGCGACCGGGTCACCATCGCCAGCGCCGCGCTGGGCGCGCTGGTCAACGAAGTGCAGCGCTGCGATGCGATCCCTCCCTGGACGTTTGGCGTGCGCGCGCTGTACCGGAGCCTGGCGCAGCGCGGCCTGATCTGATTTCCCCATTCCTATAACGAGAGACACCATGCAACATGCAAGCTATCCCAGCCTGGCAGGCCAACGCGTCGTCATCACGGGCGGCGGCACCGGCATCGGCGTGGCCATCGTCGAGGCGTTTGCGCGCCAGGGCGCCCACGTCACCTTTCTCGACATCGCCAGCGAAGCGTCGCTGGCGCTGCAGGAAAAACTGGCGCACCTGCCGCACCCTCCGCGTTTCCGCTATTGCGACCTGACGAAGCTGGAAGCCCTGGCGGCCACCTTCGCCGAGATCGAACACAGCGCGGGCGCCACGGATATCCTCGTCAACAACGCGGCCAATGACGACCGCCACCAGCTGCAGGACGTCACGCCCGCCTACTGGGACGAGCGCATCGCCGTCAACCTGCGCCACCAGTACTTCTGCGCGCAGGCGGTGGCGCCCGCCATGCGCGCCAAGGGCCGCGGCGCGATTCTCAACCTGGGCTCGATTTCCTGGCACCTGGCGCAAGCGAACCTGTCGGTCTACATGACGGCGAAAGCCGGCATCGAGGGCCTGACCCGCGGCCTGGCGCGCGACCTTGGCGTGCATGGCATCCGCGTCAACTGCATCATTCCCGGCGCCGTGCGCACGCCGCGCCAGGAAAAGCTGTGGCATACGCCGGCAGCGGAAGCCGTGATCCTGCAGGGACAATGCTTGCAGGTGCGCGTGGAGCCGGACGACGTGGCGGCGCTGGCGCTGTTCCTGGCATCCGATAACGCGGCCAAGTGCGCCGGACGCGAATACTATGTCGACGCAGGCTGGTACGGCGCATGAACATTCCCGCCCATCGCCCGTCGCGGCGCTTCCGCTCGCAGGACTGGTTCGACAATCCCGAGCACATCGACATGACGGCGCTGTACCTGGAGCGCTTCATGAACTACGGGATCACGGCCGAGGAGTTGCGTTCGGGCCGCCCCATCATCGGCATTGCGCAAAGCGGCAGCGATATCAGTCCCTGCAACCGCATCCACCTGGAGCTGGCGCAGCGCGTGCGCGACGGCATCCGCGATGCGGGCGGCATCCCGATGGAATTCCCGCTGCACCCGATCTTCGAGAATTGCCGCCGTCCCACGGCCGCGCTGGACCGCAACCTGGCGTATCTGGGCCTGGTGGAGATTCTGCATGGCTACCCGATCGACGCCGTGGTGTTGACCACGGGCTGCGACAAGACGACGCCGGCCCAGCTGATGGCTGCCGCCACGGTGGACATCCCCGCCATCGTGCTGTCGGGCGGTCCCATGCTCGACGGCTGGATGGACGGCGAACTGGTGGGCTCGGGAGCGGCTATCTGGAAGGGCCGCCGCCAGTTGTCCGCCGGCTTGATCGACAACGACAAATTCCTGCAGATTGCCGCCGCCTCGGCGCCGTCGGCCGGCCACTGCAACACCATGGGCACGGCATCGACCATGAATGCGCTGGCCGAGGCGCTGGGCATGTCCCTGACGGGCTGCTCGGCCATTCCCGCGCCGTACCGCGAACGGGGCCAGATCGCCTATGAAACGGGACGCCGCATCGTCGGCATGGCGCATGACGACGTGCGCCCGTCCAGCATCCTCACGCGCGAGGCGTTCCTGGACGCCATCATCGTCAACGCCGCCATCGGCGGCTCCACCAACGCCCAGCCGCACCTGATGGCCATGGCGCGCCATGCGGGCGTGGAATTGGCGTCGAGCGACTGGATGGCGCATGGCTACGACGTGCCGCTGCTGTTGAACATGCAGCCGGCCGGCAAATACCTAGGCGAGCGCTTCCACCGCGCCGGCGGCGTGCCGGCCGTGATGTGGGAGCTGCTGCAGGCGGGTTTGCTGCACGCGCAGCGCCCCACCGTTACTGGCCGGAGCATGGCGGAGAACCTGGCCGGGTGCGAAAGCGCGGACCGCGAGATGATCCGCCCGTTTGCCGCGCCGCTGAAGGAAAAGGCCGGTTTCATGGCCTTGCAGGGCAACCTGTTCGATTTCGCCATCATGAAGACCAGCGTGATTTCGCCCGCTTTCCGCGAGCGCTATCTGTCGCGCCCCGGCAGCGAGGGCGTGTTCGAGGCGCGCGCCATCGTCTTTGATGGTTCGTCCGACTACCACGCGCGCATCAACGACCCGGCGCTGGGCATCGACGACAGCTGCATGCTGGTCATGCGCGGCGCCGGTCCCGTGGGCTGGCCCGGTTCGGCCGAAGTGGTCAACATGCAGCCGCCCGACGCGCTGCTCAAGGCGGGCATCCTGAACTTGCCGACCCTGGGCGACGGGCGCCAGTCGGGCACCTCGGACAGCCCGTCGATCCTGAACGCCTCGCCGGAAAGCGCCGTGGGCGGCGGCCTGGCCTTGCTGCGCACGGGCGACATCATCCGCGTGGACCTGAACGGGGGCCGGTGCGACATGCTGGTCGATGCGCAGGAGCTGGCGCGCCGCGCCACGGAGCTGCTGCCGCCAGTCAACGACAGTGCCACGCCATGGCAGGAAATCTACCGCGCCAGCGTGGGCCAGCTGGAAACGGGCGCCTGCATGGAGCTGGCGCTGAAGTACCGGGCCGTGGGGCAGACCTTGCCACGCCATAACCACTGATTTTTGAAGCCGCAACACCCGTAGTGAAAAAACGTCGTTAAAAAAATCCAACAAGGAGACACGTAATGAACAAGATCATCAGTGCAGCCATCATGACCGCCATGCTGGCATTGACAAGCAGCGCCGCCCTGGCCGATGCGAAAAATCCGAAGATCGGCTTTTCCATCGACGATTTGCGTGTGGAGCGCTGGACGCGCGACCGCGATTTCTTCATCGCCGCGGCCGAAAAGCAGGGCGCCAAGGTCTTCGTGCAATCGGCCGACGCCAGCGAACAGCGCCAGATCTCGCAGATCGAGAACCTGATTTCGCGCGGCGTGGACGTGCTGGTGATCGTGCCGTTCAACGCGACGGTCCTCAACAACACCGTCAAGGAAGCGAAAAAGGCCGGCATCAAGGTGCTGTCGTATGACCGCCTGATCCTGAACGCCGATATCGATGCGTACATCTCGTTCGACAACGAGAAAGTGGGCGAAATGCAGGCCGAAGGCGTGGTCAAGCTGCAGCCGAAGGGCAATTACTACCTGCTGGGCGGTGCGCCGACGGACAACAATGCCAAGATGCTGCGCGAAGGCCAGATGAAGGTGCTCAAACCGTTCATCGACAAGGGCGACATCAAGGTCGTCGGCCAGCAGTGGGTGAAGGACTGGAGCGCCTCCGAAGCGCTGTCCATCGTGGAAAACGCGCTGACGGCCAACGGCAACAAGATCGACGCCATCGTCGCCTCGAACGACGGCACGGCCGGCGGTGCCATCCAGGCGCTGGCCGCGCAAAAACTGGCCGGCAAGGTGCCGGTTTCCGGCCAGGACGCCGACCTGGCGGCAGTGAAACGCGTGATCGCCGGCACGCAGTCGATGACCGTCTACAAGCCGCTGAAAACCATCGCTGCCGAAGCGGCCAAGCTGGCCGTACAGCTGGCGCGCAATGAAAAGCCGGCCTACAACTCCAGCTATGACAACGGCTTGAAAAAGGTCAGCACGGTGCTGCTGAAACCGACGCCGCTGACCAAGGCGAACGTGAACATTCTCGTCGAT
The DNA here is from genome assembly GCF_009208755.1 of Janthinobacterium sp. FT14W. Taxonomy (NCBI): domain Bacteria; kingdom Pseudomonadati; phylum Pseudomonadota; class Betaproteobacteria; order Burkholderiales; family Oxalobacteraceae; genus Janthinobacterium; species Janthinobacterium sp. FT14W. The sequence goes on from NZ_WFLL01000025.1 coordinate 65,963, forward strand.
GACGGTTTTTATACCAAAGCTCAGTTGGGCAACTAAAAGCTGGGGTCAGACCCGCCGGGGGAGTACGCCCGAATGGGGCGCACTCCGATCCCGCAGGGACTGACCCCTGATTTCTGTTAATCCGCAACGAGAGTGAGCATGTCCGACTATCTGCTTGAAATGAAAGGCATCGTCAAACAGTTTGGCGGTGTCCGCGCGCTCGACGGCATCGACCTGCAGCTGCGGGCCGGCGAGTGCGTCGGCCTGTGCGGCGAGAATGGCGCCGGCAAGTCGACCCTGATGAAGGTGCTGTCCGGCGTGTACCCGCACGGCACCTGGGATGGCGAGATCCTGTGGGATGGCCAGCCCCTGCGCGCGCAATCGATCCGCGACACGGAAGACGCAGGCATCATCATCATCCACCAGGAGCTGATGCTGGTGCCGCAGCTGTCCGTGGCCGAGAATATCTTCATGGGCCGCGAGCTCACCCTGCCCGGCGGGCGCATGCATTACGCGGCCATGTACAAACGCGCCGACGAGCTGCTGCGCGAATTGAAGATCCCCGAACTGAACGTGGCGCTGCCCGTGATGAATTACGGCGGCGGCCACCAGCAGCTGGTGGAAATCGCCAAGGCGCTCAACAAGAATGCGCGTTTGCTGATTCTCGACGAACCATCGTCGTCGCTGACGGCATCGGAAATCGCCGTGCTGCTCGATATCCTGCGCGCGCTGAAAGCCAAGGGCGTCACCTGCATCTACATTTCGCACAAGCTCGATGAAGTGGCGGCCATCTGCGACACCATCGTCGTCATCCGCGACGGCCAGCATATCGCCACCACGCCGATGGCGCAGATGAACGTGGAACGCATCATCGCGCAGATGGTGGGCCGCGAAATGAACCAGCTGTATCCGCAGCGCTCGGCAGAACAAAAGGGCGCCATTGGCGAGGTGCTGTTCGAGGCGCGCCACGTGACGTGCATCGACGCGGACAATCCGCGGCGCAAGCGTGTCGACGACGTGTCGTTTACCCTGCGCAAGGGCGAGATCCTCGGCATCGCGGGGCTGGTGGGCGCGGGGCGCACGGAGCTCGTCTCGGCCCTGTTCGGCGCCTACCAGGGGCCGTGCCAGGCCGAAGTCTGGCTCGATGGCCGCCAAATCGACACCGCGTCGCCGCAAAAGGCCATCGCCATGGGCCTGGCCATGGTGCCGGAAGATCGCAAGCACCACGGCATCGTGCCTGACCTGGACGTGGGGCAGAACATCACCCTGGCCGTGCTGGAGGAATTTGCGCGCGCCACGCGCATCGATGGCGAAGCGGAGCTGGCGGCCGTGCGCGGCGAGATCGCCCAGCTGGAGCTCAAAACAGCCAGCCCGTCGCTGCCCATCACCAGCCTGTCCGGCGGCAACCAGCAAAAAGCCGTGCTGGCCAAGATGCTGCTGACGCGCCCCCGCGTGCTGATCCTCGACGAGCCCACGCGCGGCGTGGACGTGGGCGCCAAATATGAAATCTACAAACTGATGCTGGCGCTGGCCGACCGGGGCGTGGCCATCATCATGGTCTCGTCGGAACTTGCCGAAGTGCTGGGCGTGTCCGACCGCGTGCTGGTGATGGGCGAAGGCCGGTTGCGCGGCGACTTCGTCAACGATGGCCTGAGCCAGGAAACCGTGCTGGCGGCGGCCCTGTCCCAGCACCCGGCGCCCGCCGCCCCTACCGCCTACAAGGAACCCGCAGCATGAAACCGCACAGTATCAAACAGCTGTTCACCCAATACAAGATGCTGGCCCTGCTGATCGCCGTGGCGCTGATCTGGGCTTTTTTTTCGTGGAAGACGGAGGGCAGTTTCCTCACGCCGCGCAATCTGTCGAACCTGCTGCGCCAGATGTCCGTCACGGGCATCCTCGCCTGCGGCATGGTGCTGGTGATTATCGCCGGCGAGATCGACCTGTCGATCGGCTCCCTGCTGGGCCTACTCGGCGGCATTGCCGCCGTGCTGGACGTGACGCAGCACTGGCCGCTGGCGCTGAACCTGGCGGCGGTACTCGGTTGCGGCCTGGTGATCGGCCTGCTGAATGGCTACCTGACGGCGTACCGGGGCATCCCGTCCTTCATCGTGGGTCTGGGCGGCATGCTGGCGTACCGCGGCATCCTGCTGGGCATCACGGGCGGCATCACGATCGCGCCCGTTTCCGAGCCGCTCGTGTACCTGGGGCAGGGCTACTTGCCCGCAGTGCCCGGCATCGCGCTGGGCATCGGCCTGTTCCTGCTGGCCGCTTTCCTGACGTGGCGCGCGCGCGCCAGCCGCGCGCAGCATGGCTTGCCGCAGACGGCGCCCTGGGCCGACGGCTTGCGCCTGGCCGTTATCGGCGCCGTGCTGTATGCCTTCGTGCAGACCCTGAACGGCTATGAAGGCATCCCGCTGCCCGTGCTGTTGCTGCTGGCCTTGCTGGGGCTGTTCAGCTACATCACCAGCCAGACCGTGTTCGGCCGCCGCATCTACGCCGTGGGCAGCAATATGGAAGCGACGCGTTTGTCCGGCATCAACGTGAAAGCCGTCAAGCTGTGGATCTTCGGCATCATGGGCCTGATGTGCGCGCTGGCGGGGCTGATCAACACGGGCCGCCTGGCGGCCGGTTCGCCGTCGGCCGGCACCTTCAGCGAACTCGATGCCATCGCCGCCTGCTTCATCGGCGGCACCTCGATGCGCGGCGGCTCGGGCACCGTGTACGGCGCCCTGATCGGCGCGCTGGTCATGGCCAGCCTCGATAACGGCATGTCCATGCTGGACGTGGACACCTACTGGCAGATGATCGTGAAAGGCAGTATCCTCACCCTGGCCGTGTGGGTCGATGTCAGCACGCGCGCCGGACGCCGCTAGCGGGGAACCTCGACAAACCTACTGCGCGTCCCACTATCGCCTCTGCGTTGCTCAGCGTACCTCCGTACGCTTGCGCTACTCAAGGCGATATTGGACCGCTCGCTACGGTTTTTCGAGGCCCCGAAAGGCCTGGCCGCCACATGGAGGAGACACCAGCATGAAGATGCCGACCGCGCACCGGATCGCGCTGCTGTTCAACGGGAACAAGATCTATGACCGCGACATCATCGCGGGCATTGCCGCCTACCTGAACACCACGCGCGTGTCGTGGGACCTGTTCCTTGAAGAGGATTTCCGCTGCCGCCTGCCCGGCATCGAACGCTGGCAGGGCGACGGCATCATCGCCGATTTCGACGATCCCGCCGTCTGCGCGGCGCTGGCGCACAGCCGCCTGCCCGTGGTGGCCGTGGGCGGCTCGTATGCGCGCGCGGAAGACTACCCGACCGGCATCCCGTATGTGGCGACCGATAATTTCAAGATCATCAAGCTGGCCTATGAACACCTGGTGGAAGCGGGGCTGACGCGCTTTGCCTGTTTCAGCCTGCCCGAGGCCGATGTCAACCGCTGGGCGCAGGAGCGCGAAACGGCGTTCTGCGCCCTGATGCAGCGCGACCACATGCGCGCCGACGTGTACCGGGGCGTCGCCACCAGCGCACCGTCGTGGGACGAGGCGGTGGAGCAGCAGATCGCCTGGCTCAACAGCCTGGAAAAACCCGTCGGCATCATCGCCGTCAGCGATGCGCGCGCGCGCCAGCTGCTGCAAGCCTGCATGCATGCGGGCATCGCCGTGCCGGAGCAAGTGGCGCTGATCGGCATTGACAACGATCCGCTGGCGCGCATGCTCACGCGCATTCCGCTCAGTTCCGTCATCCAGGGCACGGAAGAAATGGGCCGCACGGCGGCGCATCTGCTGCACCAGATGCTCAATGGCGCGCGCCTGTCCGGCACGCGTATCCTGGTGCCGCCGGCCGGCCTGAACGTGCTCGCCTCCACGCGCCACCAGCCTTTCCAGCACCCACAGGTGATGCAGGCGCGCCACTTCATCCGCCAGTACGCGTGCCAGGGCATCAAGACGGAGCAGGTGGCCGATTACGTGGGCGTATCGCGCTCCTCGCTGGAAGCGCACTTCCGCCACGAACTGGGACGCAGCGTGCACGACGAGATCCTGCATTTCAAGCTCGATGCGGCCAAGACCCTGTTGGCACGGGGGCCGGGGCAGGTGGCCGAAGTGGCCGTGCGTTGCGGCTTTACCACGGTGCAGTACATGCATGCCGTCTTCAAGCGCGAACTCGGTTGCACGCCGCGCGAATTCCAGCAGCGCAGCCGGCCACCGCCGGCGCCCGGGCAGGCGCCATGATGCACCTGCTGCGCAATGCGCGCGGCATGCGCGTGGCCATCGGCGCGCACGATGCCAGCGTGCGCGCCTGGTGGGCGCCAGACCGCTATGGCCGCCTGGCCGACGTGCTGGGCGCGGCGCCCCCTGCGGCGCATGCGCCCGCGCACTGGCAGTGCGACCCGCCGGACGGCGGCCACTTGCTGTTGCGCCTGGTCCGGGACGGCCTGTCGGTGCGCCTGGCCTACCGCCTTGATGACGATGGCAGCCTGCACCTCGATTGCGCCGCCATGGCCGATAGCGTTTCCCGTTTTGCGCTTGCCGCGCCCCTGTTCAATCTGCAGGGCCGCAATGCGGCCGTGGGCGACCATGTGCTGCGCCTGGCCGCCGACCATTACGGGCCCTGGCCTGGCGGCGGTGCGGGCGGCGCGCCGCTCGACGTGGCGGGCAGCGCCTTCGACTTCCGCCAGCCGGCGCCGCTCGCTTCGCGCCTGGCCTGGCCCGCGCTGGCCCACTTGCCGGGCTTCCGGCATGACTTTTACTGGGCCGGCAGCGGCCAGCTGCGCGAGGCGGCGCGGGTGGCCGACCCCGCGTCGGGCCGGGTCCTGCGTTTTTCCAGCACCCAGGACGGCTGCCAACTGTATTCCGATGCGCGCTGCTTTTCCCTGCTGGCGCAGGGCGTGCACTTGCAGCCGGGACAGGCGATGCGGTTCACGCTTGCCTACCGTTTGGGCGTGCAGGATATCGACGCGTTTGACATATCCGAACCGGTATCAATGACGCCAAATAAGTGATTGGTCAGATATGCGGGGCAGTTCTACCATGAGGTAGTTTTTCCCTCATTTATTTTTGCCCTTACCGACGCCGCGAACCTGCCCATGAACATACTCACCATCGATGCCGGCACTACCAATACGCGTACCTTGCTGTGGCGCGCAGGCGCCGTCGTCGCCCAGGCGCAGTTGGAAACGGGCGTGCGCAATACCGCCATCGATGGCCATAACGGCGCGCTGAAACAGGCGCTGCGCGACACCATCGCCAGCGTGCTGGCCAGCGCGCGCATCGCGCCGTCCGAGGTGGACCTGGCGCTGGCCTCGGGCATGATCACCTCGCCCATGGGCGTGCAGGAAGTGCCGCATTTGCCGGCACCCGCCGGCCTGGCCCAGCTGGCGCAAGGCATGCAGGCGGTGGACCTGCCCGACGTGCTGGCGCGGCCCCTGTGGCTGATTCCCGGCGTGCGCAACCAGCATGGCGCCGTCGGCCTGCATAACGTCGAGGCGATGGACATGATGCGCGGCGAAGAGACGGAAGTCGTCGCGCTGCTCGAACGTCTGCAATTGCGGGGCGCGGCGACCTTGATCATGCCCGGCTCGCATACCAAGTTGATCAGCGTGGACGAGCAGCGCCGCATCCTCGGCTGCAGCACCACCATCGCGGGCGAGCTGCTGCAGGCGATCACGCAGCACACCCTGATCAAGCAATCGGTCGACGGCGGTTTTGCGCAGACCCTGGTGCCGAAAATGCTGCTGGCCGGCGCGGCCGCGGCGCAAAAGACGGGACTGGCGCGCGCCTGCTTCAGCGTGCGCACCTTGGGCCAGTTCAGCGCCATCGAATGCAACGAGCGGGCCAATTTCCTGATGGGCGCGGTGCTCAGCGGCGACTTGCTGGCGCTGCGTAACAGCACCGCCATCCAGATGCGGCCCGATACCCCGCTCGTCATCACCGGCAAGCCCATGCTGCGCCAGGCGCTCGGGCTGCTGATCGAAGAACACGGATTTTTTTATGGCAAGCGCATCATCGTCGACGACCAGCAGCAGGCAAATCTGGCTGGCCACGGTGCGCTGCTGATCGCCGCCGCGCGCGGCTTGATTTCCCCGCAGGAGACAGTATGAGTGACAATAAAAAGCAGCTCCAGCTGCGTTCGCAAGCGTGGTTTGGCGGCGACGACAAGGACAGTTTCATCCACCGCAGCTGGATGAAGAACCAGGGTTATCCTGGCGATGCCTTCGATGGCCGTCCCGTCATCGGCATCTGCAATACCTGGTCCGAACTGACGCCCTGCAATGGCCATTTCCGCGACCTGGCCGAGATGGTCAAGCGCGGCGTGCTCGAGGCGGGCGGCTTTCCCGTCGAATTTCCCGTGATGTCGCTGGGCGAGACGAATCTGCGCCCGACGGCCATGCTGTTCCGTAACCTGGCCAGCATGGATGTCGAGGAATCGATCCGCGCCAACCCGATCGACGGCGTGGTGCTGCTGACGGGCTGCGACAAGACCACCCCGGCCCTGCTGATGGGCGCGGCCAGCGTGGACTTGCCCACCATCGTGCTGTCGGGCGGCCCCATGCTGAACGGGAATTACCGGGGCAAACCGATCGGTTCGGGCACGGATGTGTGGAAGTTTTCCGAAGACGTGCGGGCCGGGCGCATGACCTCCAGCGAATTCAAGCAGGCCGAATCGTGCATGTCGCGTTCCGCCGGACACTGCATGACCATGGGCACGGCTTCCACCATGGCCAGCATGGTCGAAGCGCTGGGCGTGACCCTGCCCGGCAACGCCGCCATTCCCGCCGTCGATGCGCGCCGCAAGCTGCAGGCGCAGCTGACGGGCCGGCGCATCGTCGACATGGTGCGCGAAGACCTGAAACTGTCGCAGATCCTCACGCGCGAAGCGTTTGAAAACGCCATCATGGTCAACGGCGCCATCGGCGGCTCGACGAATGCGGTGATCCACCTGCTGGCCATCGCGGGGCGCATCGGCGTGGACATGCGCCTGGCCGACTGGGACCGCCTGGGGCGCGACATACCGTGCCTGCTGAACCTGATGCCGTCGGGCCAGTACCTGATGGAAGATTTCTACTATGCGGGTGGCCTGCCGGTGATCATCCGCGACCTGCTGGGCAAACTGCATGGCGAGGCGCTCACCGTCACGGGCGCCAGCATGGCCGTCAACGTGGCCGAGGCGGAAAACTTCAATCCCGCCGTGATCACGCCGCTGGCGCAGCCATTCAAGGACGAGGGCGGCGTCGCCGTCCTGCACGGCAACCTGGCCCCGCGCGGCGCCGTCATCAAGCCCTCCGCCGCTTCGCCCGAGCTGATGCAGCACCGCGGCCGCGCCGTCGTCTTCAACAGCATCGAGCACTATAAAAAGCGCGTCGACGATCCGGCGCTCGATATCGACGCCAGCTGCGTGATGGTGCTGCAAAATTGCGGCCCGCAGGGCTATCCGGGCATGGCCGAAGTGGGCAATATGGGATTGCCGAAAAAACTGCTGGAACAGGGCGTGCGCGACATGGTGCGCATCTCGGACGCCCGCATGAGCGGCACGGCCTACGGCACGGTGGTGCTGCACGTGGCGCCGGAAGCGGCCGTGGGCGGGCCGCTGGCCCTGGTGCGCGATGGCGACATGATTGAGCTGGACGTGGCGGGACGGCGCTTGCACCTGGACGTTGACGAGGCCGAGCTGGCGCGCCGGCGGGCAGAATGGAGCGCGCCGCCACCGGCCATGAAGGGCGGCTACCAGTCGATGTACATCAAGCACGTGACGCAGGCCGACGAAGGCGCGGACCTCGACTTCCTCGTCGGTTGCCGGGGCTCGGCGGTTCCGCGCGAATCACATTGAAAGAAGGAACAGACATGGGGACACAGGCCCAATTACTGGTCGATGCGCAGGATTTCCTGGGCGAGGGCGTGCGCTGGTGCGAACGCAGCGGCCGCGTTTTCTGGACGAATATCGAAGGCTGCCAGTTGCATGCGCTGGTGCTGGCCACGGGCGAACGCCAGCGCTGGGACATGCCCGAGCGCCTGGCCTGCTTCGCGCTGACGGACAACGCCGAGGTGCTGCTGCTGGGACTGGCCTCGCGGCTGGCGTGGTTTGACGCGCGCAGCGGGGCCGTCACGCCCTTGCACACGGTGGAGGGCGACTTGCCCATGACGCGCCTGAACGATGGCCGCTGCGACCGCCAGGGGCGCTTTGTCTTCGGCACGCTCGATGAACGCCCGTGCCGCGATGCCATCGCCAGCTTCTACCGCCTCAACCTGGACCTGACCCTGGAGCGCCTGCCGCTGCCGCAGATCGCCATCTCGAACAGCATCTGCTTCAGCGTCGATGGCACGGCCATGTATTTTTGCGACTCGATGCAGAAGGCGATCTACCGCTGGGACGATTACCTGGGGGGCGACGCCAGCCGGGTGCGCGTGTTTGCCGTGCTCGATCCCGGCCCCGGCGCCGCCGATGGCGCCACCATCGATGCGCACGACCACCTGTGGAGCGCGCAGTGGGGTGCCGGCCGGGTCTTGCGCTTCGCGCCGGACGGCAGCATCGAGCGCGCGATCGGCTTGCCCGTGTCGCAGCCCAGCTGCGTGAGCCTGGGCGGCCCCGATTATGACGAGCTGTTCGTCACGACGGCCCAGGAAAACCTGACGCCGGCACAGCTGGAGAGCGAACCGCTGGCCGGCGGATTGTTTCATGCGCGCCAGCCTGGCTTGCGCGGCTTGCCGGAAGTGCGCTTCGGCACCCTGCCGGCCTGACAGGAGAGAGCATATGCAAAAGCACCTGGTTTTCAAGGGCATCCTAGAACGGGGCATGGTGGGCATCGTGCGCGCCCCTTCGGCGCAGACGGCCGTGCAGATCGCCGAGGCGTGCATCGCCGGCGGCATCACGGCGCTGGAAGTGGCCTTCACCACGCCCGATACCCTGGGCGTGCTGCGCACCCTGCGCGAACGCCACGGCCATGACGTGCTGCTGGGCGCGGGCACGGTGCTCGATACGGAGACGGCACGCGCCGCCATCCTGGCCGGCGCCCAGTTCATCATCTCCCCCGGCGTGAACGTGGAGACCATCGCGCTGTGCCAGCGCTACCAGGTGCTGGCCATGCCGGGGGCGATGACGCCGACGGAAATCGTCACGGCGCTGCAGGCGGGCGCCGACATCGTCAAGGTCTTCCCCGCCGAGATGTTCGGCCCCGCCTACATCAAGGCCCTGCGCGCGCCGTTGCCGCAAGCGCCATTGATGCCCACGGGCGGCGTGACGGTGGAGAACCTCGATGAATGGTTTGCCAGCGGCGCCGTGGCCGTGGGCATCGGCAGCAGCCTGAGTGGCCCGGGCGCCACGGGCGATTACGCGGCGGTGACGGCGCGCGCGCAGGCATTCGTGGCGAAGATGGCGGCCGTGCGGACTTCTAGGTCTTCTGGATAGCTCCCTGCGCTGGATAATTCTGCTACGCTAGGCGGGCAATGTCGCACGCCCAACCACGAACAGAATATGTCCAACATCGCCCGCATCCTGCAAGACAGCCGCATCATCGCCATCGTCGGCATGTCCGACAAGCCCGAACGCGCCAGCCACGAAGTGGCCGATTACCTGCTGCAGCATGGCTACCGCGTGTTGCCTGTCAATCCGGCCCTGGCCGGCAAGCAGGTGCTGGGCCAGCACGCCTATGCGTCCCTGACCGAGGCGGCGGCCGCCGTCGCGCCGGCGCGCATCGATATCGTCGACTGCTTCCGCAAGCCGGCAGACATTCTTCCCATCGCCGAGGAAGCCATCGCCGTCCAGGCGCGCTGCCTGTGGCTGCAGCTGGAGATCGTCAATGAAGAGGCGGCGGGCCTGGCGCGCGCGGCGGGGCTGGAAGTGGTAATGGACCACTGCACGAAAATCGAGCACCGCAAGCTGGCGGTGGCGGCATGAAGGCGCGCACGCAATTCCGGGCCGGGAAGGACTTCGACCTGAACGAGGATTTCGCGGGCAAGCGCCTGCTGGGCGCCGCCACCAAGGCGGCAAACAAGAAGCTGACGGCGGCCCAGTGCAAGGCGCTGGACCGCGAGGAAACCGTGGCGCTGACGGCGCAGATCGCCGAGTGCCAGAGCATGCTGTACGCGCAGCACAAAAAGAAGGTGCTGCTGGTCCTGCAGGGCATGGATACGTCGGGCAAGGACGGCACCGTCAAGGCCATCTTCAGCAATATCAACCCGATGGGCATCCGCGCCGTGGCGTTCAAGGGCCCCACCGATATCGAGCTGGCGCACGATTACCTGTGGCGCGTGCACCAGCACGTGCCCGTCAAGGGCGAGATCGCCATCTTCAACCGCAGCCATTACGAGGATGTGCTGATCACGCGCGTGCAGGACATGATCGACAAGGCCGAATGCCAGCGCCGCTACGCGCAGATCCGCGATTTCGAGCGCATGCTGAGCGAAACGGGCACCGTCATCCTGAAAGTCTTCCTGCATATCTCCAAGGACGAACAGCGGGGACGGCTGCAGGAGCGGCTCGACGATCCCGACCGCCAGTGGAAGTTCGATCCCAACGATATCGCCCAGCGCAAGAAGTGGGATGGCTACCAGCGCGCCTATGAAACGGCCATCCGCGAAACCGACGCCGACCATGCGCCCTGGTACGTGGTGCCATCGAATTCCAAGACCCAGCGCAACCTGGTGGTGGCCTCGCTGCTGCTGGAAACCCTGCAGGGCATGAAGCTGGAATACCCGGCGCCGGACCCGAAACTGTCGTCTTTCAAGGTCGAGTAGCGCTTGGGGGAGTTTGGCGCTGCGCCTGCGGAATCGGCCGCGCTGTGGCATAGTATCCCTCGTCGATAATTCAAACCAGACCGGAGATGCATATGCTGCAGTTGAAAGATCCTACCTTGTTGCGTCACCAGGCTTACGTGAATGGAGCCTGGGCCGATGCCGATGGTGGCCAGACGATTAATGTGAGCAATCCCGCCACGGGCGAGCATATCGGTACGGTGCCCCTGATGGGCACGGCCGAGACGCGCCGCGCCATCGAGGCGGCCAATGCCGCCTGGCCTGCCTGGCGCAAGAAGACGGCCAAGGAGCGCGCGGCCGTGCTGCGCCGCTGGCATGACCTGATCCTGGAAAACGCCGATGACCTGGCGCTGATCATGACCACCGAGCAGGGCAAGCCCCTGCCGGAAGCAAAGGGCGAAGTGCAGTTCGGCGCCTCGTTCATCGAGTGGTTTGCCGAAGAAGGCAAGCGCGTCGCAGGCGATACCCTGCAATCGCCATGGCCGGACCGCCGCCTGGTCATTACCAAGGAGCCGATCGGCGTGTGCGCCGCCATCACGCCGTGGAATTTCCCCGCCGCCATGATCACCCGCAAAGTCGGCCCGGCCCTGGCCGCCGGCTGCCCGATGGTCCTCAAGCCGGCCGAAGCGACGCCGTTTTCCGCGCTGGCGCTGGCCGTGCTGGCCGAGCGCGCGGGCGTGCCTGCGGGCGTGTTCAGCATCGTCACGGGCGCGCCGAAGGACATCGGCGGCGAAATGACGTCGAACCCCATCGTGCGCAAGCTGACGTTTACGGGTTCGACCCAGGTGGGCCGCCTGCTGGCAGAGCAATGCGCGCCGACGATCAAGAAGCTGTCGCTGGAACTGGGTGGCAACGCGCCGTTCATCGTTTTCGACGACGCCGACCTGGATGCGGCCGTGGAAGGCGCCATCGCCTCGAAATACCGCAATGCGGGCCAGACCTGCGTGTGCGCCAACCGCCTGTACGTGCAGGACAGCGTGTATGACGCGTTTGCCGACAAGCTGGTGGCCGCCGTGGCCAAGCTGAAGGTGGGCAATGGCATCGAGGCGGGCGTCACGCAAGGCCCGCTGATCGACGCCAAGGCCGTCGCCAAGGTGGAAGAACACGTGGCCGACGCGCTGGGCAAGGGCGGCCGCCTGCTCGCTGGCGGCAAGCGCCACGCGCTGGGCAACGGCTTCTTCGAGCCGACCATCATCGCCGACGTGACGAACGACATGCGCGTGGCCACGGAAGAAACCTTCGGTCCGCTGGCGCCCCTGTTCCGCTTCAAGACGGACGATGAAGTCGTCGCCCTGGCCAACAACACGGAATTCGGCCTGGCCGCCTACTTCTATTCGCGCGACATCGGCCGCATCTGGCGCGTGGCCGAAGGCCTGGAAACGGGCATGGTCGGCGTCAATACGGGCTTGATCTCGAACGAGATCGCACCCTTCGGCGGCGTCAAGCAATCGGGCCTGGGCCGCGAAGGGTCGACCTACGGCATCGAAGACTACCTGGTCATCAAGTACATCTGCATGGGCGGCATCTAGGATACTGGATTAAATCTGCTGGGCGGCGCGCTTTCCGGCCTGCGATGCGCGCTGCCTCGGCGGCCCCGTACCTAGTACAGCTGCGCTTCCTGGCCAGAAATCGTTGCCGCTCGCTACGATCTTCTCAAGCATCCGTGACGTCTGTTAGCGACGGCTGTTGCGAGCCGATCCCAACCTGTCCAGCATGCCCTTGACCGCCTGCATCTGCGTGCCGCTCTTGCGGTAGAAGTCCGGGTCGATCGGATTGAGGCTGGTGTAGCCCCAGAAATCCCAGCAGCCTTTCGGGTTGTACGGGTAGACGGGGCTCGGTTCGGCCTGCGGGTACAGCACGATGATCTTGTTGGCGTCCGCTACCTGGTTGTAGCCGGTGCTGGTATAGAACCGGTCGCCGATGGCTTGCGTCGTTTGCAGGCAGCCGTGGAACACCACGTGCACGCGGCAGCTCTCGCTGTCGCAGGCTTTCGGGATATAGGCGTAGCCCGTATTGTTCATGCTCGAGTACGCGCTCTGGATGAAGCTGCGCTGGTTGAAGGAGATCAGCTTGCCCGTCAGCGTGGCCGACGCGGGCTGCAGCCCCGGGTACAGGTGCTGCAGGATGTCGCGCGCCTGCACGAAGTCGCAGTCATTGATGAAGGGCGACGCCGTCACGTCGCAAGCCGTGTCCTGATTGTTGTCCGTGATGATGGCATGGCCTGCGCCGACATTGTCGACGTAGCGGATCTGCTCGGCCGGCGTGCCCGCCAGGGCATAGAATTTTCCCACTTGTTCCACCACGGGCTGCGTCACGGTCTGGTCTTTCGTGCCGCTGAACAGATACACGCGCTGGCGTTTCAGGTTGGCCGTGTCGTCGATCAGGCGCATGCGCGCAAAATCGTTCGCTGCGCGCAGCAATTCGCTGGCCACGGGCGGCGCCACCTGCGCGCTGCCCGGATTCATGCAGGTGGTCAGGGCATTCGTCAGGTAGGGAATGTAGGGGAAGCGGCCCGGCTGGCCCGAGCAGAAATACGGGCCGCCCGCGATGATGCCGGCGCCGGCAACGCTGGCCGAGTAGGCGACGGCAAATTGCGCGGCCATGAAGCCGCCCGAAGACAGGCCGGACACGGTGGTCTGGCTCAGGTCGGCCTGGTAGCCGGGCAGGGCAGGGGCGTCTCTTGTCGCGGCGGGCGTGACGGCCTTGGCGGCCTTGACGGCAGTGGCGGCGTGGGCGCCGGCCGGCGCGAGGGTCAGCAGGCCGGCGGCCAGCAATGCGCAGACGGGACGGGAAAGGGCGGGGAAGGGCATGGCATCTCCACAAGACAAGAAAAAGGACAGGAAGGCCGAGCATAGGTAAAAAAACTGTGCCTTGGGCAAGTACTGCATGGTTGTTGATGTCGCTCAAGCTATCGCTGTTGTTGCTGCTCTCATACGCGCGCGCAGCGTTTGACATAGAATGGTTTTTTTCCTTCCCACCATGGTGCCCCTCATGTCCAAGACCTTTGCCCAGCTGTTTGCGCTGACCACCCTTGCCGCCAGTGCCAGCCTGGCCATCCCCGCCCATGCTGCGGAAGCCGCCACGGCTGCCGCCGCACCGGCCGCCTGCCCCGCCATCCTCAAGCAGACGTTCAACCGCTTGCAGGATGAAGCGCCGCAAAACCTGTGCCAGTACGCGGGCAAGGTCGTGCTGGTGGTGAATACGGCCAGTTATTGTGGTTTTACCAACCAATACGAAGGACTCGAGGCGCTGTACGCCAAGTACGGCAGCAAGGGACTGGTGGTGCTGGGCTTCCCGTCGAACGATTTCGGCAAGCAGGAGCCGGGCAACAGCAAGGAAATCGCCGATTTCTGCTACAACACCTATGGCGTGAAATTCCCCATGTTCGCCAAGTCGGTGGTGTCGGGCCCGGCGCCGAATCCCCTGTACGTGGATCTGATCAAGCAGACGGGCAAGACGCCCGCCTGGAATTTCCATAAATACCTGATCGACCGCCACGGCAAGGTGGTGGAAAGTTTCCCCAGCAAGGTGACGCCGGACGACAAGAAACTGGTGGGTGCGGTGGAAAAAGCGCTGGCGATGTAAGTTGCCGACATACAAGCAGGCTTGAACGCCTGCTTTTTTTTCAATGCCGCGCTTGTCGTCTTGCCATCACTGTCCTAAGCTGGGTGTTCGCGTTTGTCACAACAAAGGAGAACATCATGGCGTATGTCGATGGATTTGTGGTGCCCGTACCGAAAGCCAAGCTCGATACCTATCTGGCCATGTCGCGCGCCTGCGGCGCCGTCTGGCGCGAATATGGCGCACAGGAATTTCGCGAATGCGTGGGCGACGATGTCAAGCCGGGCAAGCTGACATCGTTTCCGCAGGCAGTGGACTTGCAGGATGGCGAAGTGGTGGTGTTTTCCTGGATCGTGTTCGAATCGCGCGCCAGGCGCGATGAAATCAACGACAAGGTCATGAAAGACCCGCGCCTGGCCGAGATGATGGACCCGGAAAAGCTGCCGTTCGATGGCAAGCGGATGATCTACGGCGGTTATGAAATGCAGGTCGATATCAAATAAGCAGCTTTGCGGGCAGCGCCCCGCGCAGGGCATTGCACACGACGATGGCCTCGGCTTGCGCCAGCATGGCGCGCGTGATGATGGTTTCCTGCGCGTCCCAGGCGGGATCGGCCAGCATGGCCGCGCGCTGCACGCCGGGCAGCAAACCGCAGGATAGCGGGGGCGTGTGCCAGCGGCCATCGAGTTTCACGAACACATTGCTGCGCCCGCCTTCCGTCAGCTGGCCCAGCTCATTGAAGAACAGCATGTCGAAAGCGCCTTGCGCCTCGGCCGCGCGCCAGGCCGCGTCATAGCGCGCGCGCACGCTGCTCTTGTGGCGCAGGAACAGGTCGTCGGCAATCGTGGCGTCGGGTGCCAGCAGGACGCCGACCGTGTCCGGCAGGGCGGCGAGGGCGCCGCTTTGCACCGTGCACTGGCCATCCTGGCGCAGCGCCAGGCGCAGGCGGAATGGCGCATCGTCCGGCCGCTGCGCGCAGGCGGCCTGCAGCGCGGTGCGGGCGGCATTCTCGTCCCAGGCGAAACCGAAGTAGGCGCAGGAGGCGGCCAGGCGCGCCAGGTGGCGCTCCTGCTGGCGGCAGCCGCCGGTGCGGCTGGCGTGCAGGGTCTCGAACAGTTCGAAGTCGTTGGCCAGTCCCGTGAGGAAGCGGGCCTTGAGCTGGCACTCTGCAAACTCCTCCTGCGGGTTGCTGTCGAGCACGATGCCGGCGCCCACGCCCATCTCGCCGCGCCGGATGCCGCCAGGGCCTGCCGGCTGCAGGGCCAGGGTGCGGATCGGCACAGACATGCAGAAGTCGCCCACCGGGTGGGTAGTGCCGGCGTGTGGCGGATCGAACCAGCCGATGGCGCCCGTATAGATGCCGCGCGGCGCCGGCTCCAGCTCGGCGATGATTTCCATGGTGCGGCGTTTCGGCGCGCCCGTGATCGAGCCGCACGGATACAAGGCCTGGAAGATGTCGGCCAGGCTGGCGTCGTCGCGCAGGCGCGCCTGCACGGTCGACGTCATTTGCAGCACGCTGCTGTAGCGCGTCACCTCGAACAGGGCCGGCACCGTGACGGACCCCGTGGCGGCGATGCGGCCGATGTCGTTGCGCAGCAGGTCGACGATCATCAGGTTTTCCGCGCGGTTTTTCGGATCGCTGGCCAGGGCGCTGGCGCGGCGCGCGTTTTCCTGCGTCTGTTCGGCAGGGGCGGCCGGCGCCGTGCCTTTCATGGGACGCGCCGTCAGCTCGCCCTGCGCATGGCGCACGAACAGCTCGGGCGACAGCGACAGCAGGGCGCCGCCATCGGGCAGCATCACCAGCGCGCCGTACGGCACGGGCTGGCGCGCGCGCAGCCGCGCATACAGGGCCAGGGGCGAGCCGAAGGCGTCGAAGCGCAAACGGTAGGTGTAGTTGACCTGGTAGGTATCGCCGGCCACGATGTAGTCGTGGATGCGATGCAGCGCACGCGTGAATTCGGCCTGATCCACGTTCGCGCGGATGTTGGCCACGCCGGCCGGCGCGGCGTCCTCGCGGACGCGCTCGTCCAGCCACTGCAGCACCTCATCCTGCGACAGCGGCGTGCAGTGTTCAAAGACGAGCACTTGCGCCAGCGGCGGCGCGTCGGTGCCGGCCGCGCGCGGCGGCATGGCCAGCAAGTGCGCGCCCAGTTCGTAGCTGCACACGCTGACGGCGTGCTGGCCGCGTTGCAAGGCCTCTTGCAGCCCTGCGAGCAGGGCTGGCCACCCGCTGCCCTCGGTGCATTCCAGGACCGCCGCCAGGCCCGTGTACAGGCGCGAACCGGCGCCGGGCGTGCTGGCGTCGTCGAGCAGGGCGAAGCAGTCGGCAGGCATGGGGACAGCTATCCCAGCAGCATGGCGATTTGCAGCGCCGCTTCCTGGGATGGATTGATCTTGAAGCCGCTCTTGGCGTAGCGGTGCCAGCGTCCGATGACGTAGCCGACGATCAGGGTGGCGCGCGCCGCCACTTCGCTTTCCTTGCCATGGCCTTCGGCGGCGGCCACGCGCAAGGCCTGCTTGAGCGCCAGTTCCACGCGGTCGTAGAACTGGTTCATGCGCACTTGCAGGCGTTCGTCCTCATTGACCAGGGCGTCGCCGATCAGCACGCGCGTCATGCCCGGATTGCTGATGGCGAAATTGAGCAGCATGCCGACGATGTCGCGCGTCTGCGTCATGCCGTCGCTGTGCTTTTCCGCGATCTGGTTGATCAGGCCGAAAACGCTCGACTCGATGAATTCGATCAGCCCTTCGAACATTTGCGCCTTGCTGGCGAAATGGCGGTACAGGGCCGCTTCCGAGACGGCCAGTCTGGCCGCCAGTGCGGCCGTGGTGATCTTTTCGCCTTTCGGCTGCTCCAGCATTGCGGCGAGGGCCTGAAGAATTTGTAGCCTGCGTTGGCCCGGCGGTGTGCTTGCCATATTTTCTCTTGTCGTTAAAAAAAATGCTGCCTTGATGGGGAGGTCCGTCACCGCCGCTAGCGGTGCAGCTTCCGGCGTCAACCGGAAGCCCAGGAATCCCCTTCAACGCAGTCGGTGAAGGCGGCGTGCCAAATGCCGGACAGATTTTACTTTGACATCGACGTAAGCGGGGCGATTTAACGCCTTGGGCAGCTTGGCCACGCCGATCGGATCGGCCATTTTCAGGTATTGCGTGACCCAGGCCGTGCGCAGGCCCAGCTTTTTTGCCCCCTTCAGGTTGGCCAGGGTGTCTTCCACCAGGATGCAGCGGCCCGGGCGGAGCTGGTGCTTGCGCATCAGCTTGCGCAGCATCAGGGTCGATGGCTTGGGCCGCAGCTGGCGGTGCACGTGCATCGCCTCGATGGCGATATGCTGCGCAAAGTGCTGGCGCAGGCCCAGGTGGCGCATGACGTCGCTCGAATAGCGCAGCGGCGCATTGGTGAGTAAAATTTTACGGCCAGGCAGGCGTTTGAGTAAAGCCCCCAGTCCCTTCTCGGCGCGTATCATGGCGCGCAAATCGTCGAACGCATGGGTCTCGTGGAGGAAGTGCGCGGCTTGCACCTGGTGGTGCTTGACCATGCCCAGCAAGGTGGCGCCATAGCGGCGCCAGTAGGCCGCGCGCGCCGCATTGACGACGGCGTCGTCGGCCGGCGTCACGCCGTCGCCCAGTACGCGGGCAATATAGGTGTTCATATTGGCCGTGATGGTGGGAAAGATGGCGTGCGAGGCATTGTGCAGCGTGTTGTCGAGGTCAAACAGCCAGACCGGCGACGAGCGGTTAAGATGGGACACAGGCACAGGAGTCTTTGCTAGCGAGAGAAGATGAAAAATTCAACAATCAGGAAAACCATGCGACGCCAGATTATAGTGATGTTTTGCGGATTATTCTTGCTGCCGTTGCAGGCGGCCTTTGCCGACGCGGCACCCGTGGCGCAAAACCGGGGGGCCCTGTTCAAGGTGCAGGATGGGGGCCACACCCTGTATTTGTTCGGCACCATCCATGTCGGCGCACCCGATTTTTATCCGCTCGAGCCGACGGTGACGCAGGCGCTGCAGCAGGCCGGGGCGCTGGCGCTGGAGATCGATCCCGGCGCCGATCCGCGCGCCGCCATGGGCGCCGTGCTGAAGTACGGCATGGAAGCGCCAGGCAGCAAGGTGCCGCCTGACTGCCGCCAGACCCTGGCGCCGCGCCTGGCGCCGTTGTTGCAAAAATACGGCATTCCGGCCGAATCGGTGGCGCCGATGAAGCCGTGGATGCTGGCCAGCATGCTGGCCATCGGCGAATTTTCCACGCTGGGCTACCGCTCGGAACTGGCGGTGGACAATTATCTGTCGCAGCAGGCCAAGGCGCGCAAGATCCCCGTGGTGGAACTCGAATCGATGGAAGGCCAGATGGCGCTGTTCGGCGCCATGTCGCCGGCCGACCAGTGCCGCTTCCTGGAAGACGGCGTGGTGTCGATCGAGGACCAGGAGCAAAGCCAGGAAGCGCGCGAGATCGCCGACGCCTGGCGCACGGCCGATGCGGCTGCCTTCGACAAACTGGCGGCCAAAGCGGCGCAAGACCCGTCGTTCGCCGCCCAGTTCGTGCAGAAAGTGCTGCTCGACGGCCGCAACCCCGCCCTGGCCGACGGCATCGCCAAACTGCTGGCACGCGAAAAATCCAGCCTGGCCGCCATCGGCGTGCTGCACCTGGTGGGCACGAAAAGCGTCCCGGATCTATTGCGTCAGAAGGGCTTGAGGGTCGAGCGGGTGTATTGAGCTGCTGGCTTAGCCGCGCAAGCAACGGCGGCAGAGCAGATGGAAGAGTGTTCAGGGCAAGGCGTACTGACGAAGACAGTACGCATGTACGGCGAGGCAGTACAACGCCGCCATGGACATTTTTCAGATACGGGGATAAGTCGATGGTGCCCTTGACGTGGATCGAACACGTGGCCTCTCCCTTACCAAGGGAGTGCTCTACCACTGAGCTACAAGGGCAAATTAAAAGCGGCGCCAGGTGATCTGCGCCGCCAAACTACTCGCCGTGATGCACGGCGATTTTTTAGTGCGAACGGATCATAGTACCAAAAGCCTGCTCGGTCAACACTTCCAGCAATAATGAGTGTTCGATGCGGCCATCGATGATGTGCACCGTGTTCACGCCGGACTTGGCGGCGTCGAGCGCGGACGAGATCTTCGGCAGCATGCCGCCCGAGATCGTGCCGTCGGCGAACATCTCGTCGATTTCGCGCGCCGACAGGTCGGTCACCAGGTTGCCCTGCTTGTCCTGGACGCCGGCGATATTGGTCATCATGATCAGCTTTTCCGCTTTCAGGATTTCCGCGATCTTGCCCGCCACCACGTCGGCGTTGATGTTGTAGGCCTGGCCGTCCTGGCCGAAACCGATCGGCGAGATGATGGGAATGAAGGCATCGTCCTGCAGCGCCTTGACGACGGCCGGGTTGATCGCGTCGATCTCGCCGACGAAGCCGATGTCGAGGAATTCGCCCGGATGTTCGCGGTCCGGCATCTGCATCTTGCGCGCGCGGATCAAGCCGCCATCCTTGCCCGTCAGGCCGACGGCCTGGCCGCCGTAATGGTTGATCAGCATGACGATATCCTGCTGCACTTCGCCGCCCAGCACCCACTCCACCACTTCCATGGTTTCTTCGTCGGTGATGCGCATGCCTTGCACGAAGGTGCCTTGCTTGCCGATTTTTTTCAGCGCATTGTCGATCTGCGGTCCGCCGCCGTGGACCACGACGGGATTCATGCCGACCAGCTTGAGCAGGATGACGTCGCGCGCGAAGCCGTGCTTCAGGCGTTCGTCCGTCATGGCATTGCCGCCGTATTTGATGACGATGGTCTTGCCGTGGAAATTGCGGATGTAGGGGAGGGCCTCGGCCAGAATCTGCGCCTTGATTTGCGGCGACACCGCCGTCAAGTCGTCATTCATGTCCAGGTTCAAGTTAGCTAGTTGATTCATGGCGAGTCCGGAAAATAGATTGGTGAGATTTTACAGGGAAGACGAAAATCTTGGAGGCATTATAGGGCGATCTTGTTGTATTTTCCCTGATCATCCTATAGTCTGGTCCGATATGTCCGCCAGCCAGCCCTTTTACTGCCAGTTACATCTGCGTCGCGCGGCGACCTGGCGTGCCACACACTTGCCAATTCAAACACAGCCATGAGCCAGTGCAGCCGCTGCGGCGCCACTTTCCAATGTGGCCAGACGGACCCCCAGGCCAGCGGACCATGCTGGTGCACGGCGCTGCCGCCCGCCATGCCCGTGCCGGGCAGCAGCGCCATCGGCTGCTGGTGCCCGGCTTGCCTGCAGGCGCATATCGCCGCGCTGCCGCTTCCCGCAAAAGCAGCAACGTCGGCCAATTAAGCGCTTCGGCATGCAATTGCTTTGCAATAAACCTTGCATTCTGTAGGGGAATACGTTCAGACTTCGCTTTTTAAGAATTTCTGATAGGAAAGTCATGCGCTTCAGGGATATCCGGATCGGCGTGCGCATCAATGCCGGTTATGCCATTTTGATCGTGCTGATGCTGGTCGTCATCGTACTGGCGGGCAGCCGTATCTATGCCATCCGCGCCGAGACGGACGATATCCTGCAGCGCGACTGGGTTGCGGCCAAGGCCACCAGCAAGATCCACAGCCTGGCGCGCGAGGCGGCCACGCGCATTGCCAGCCTGCCAAGCCAGCACAGGCTGGCGCAGCGCCAGGCGAACCAGGAACGCCTGGAGGCGATCCGGCAAGGCATCGACGACCAGGTGCGCATCCTCGACGGGCTCGATGCGCGGCCCGACGAGCGGCGCCTGCTGCAGCAGATGCACCAGGCGCGCGCCGGCTATTACACGTCCCTGCAGTCCCTGTTCGCACTGGTCGGGCAGGGGGACGATGCCGGCGCGGAGCAGGCGATGCAGACGCAAACGTTGCCGGTGCTGGAAAAGGTGCTGCTGTACGTGGGCCAGCTTGACGACTTGCAGCAGCAGCAGATCCGCGACAGCGCGGCCAGGATACGCAACGACATCGACACCTCGCTGCTGCTGATGGGCGGCATCGGCCTGGCTGCCCTGCTGACGGGCCTGGCCTTTGCCTGGTCGGCGCGCTCGATCACGCGCCCGCTGGGCGAGGCGGTGGCGATCGCCACGCGCGTGGCCAATGGCGACCTCAGTTCCATCATCGAAGTGACGTCGCGCGACGAGACGGGCGAATTGCTGCAGGCGCTCAAGGACATGAGCACCAGCCTGGCCGTCGAACAGGACCTGCGCCACGCCGTCGAAGTGGCCGAGGATGCGACCAAGATGAAGTCGGACTTCCTGGCCAATATGTCGCACGAGATCCGCACGCCCATGAACGGCATCATCGGCATGACCCACCTGGCGCTGCAGACGGACCTCACGTCGACCCAGCGCAACTACCTGGAGAAGGTGGAATCGGCTTCGAAGAACCTGCTGGCCATCATCGACGATATCCTCGATTTCTCGAAGATCGAGGCGGGCAAGATGGCCTTTGAAAAAGTCGATTTTTTCCTCGAGGACGTGCTGGCGCAGATCGCCGACCTGTCCGTGATGCGGGCCCAGGACAAGGGGCTGGAACTGCTGTTCGACATCGGCCCCGACGTGCCGAACGCATTGCAGGGCGATCCGCTGCGCCTGGGGCAGGTACTGATCAACCTGACCAACAATGCCATCAAATTTACGGACAAGGGCGAGATCGTCGTCACCATCCGTTTGCAGCAGCTCGAGGAGCATGCGGCGGTCCTGCGCGTGGACGTGCGCGACACGGGCATCGGGCTGACGCCGCCCCAGCGCAGCAAGCTGTTCCAGGCCTTTACCCAGGCCGACACCTCGACCACGCGCCACCATGGCGGCACGGGCCTGGGACTGACCATCAGCAAGCGCCTGGTGGAAATGATGGAAGGCGAGATTGACCTGGTCAGCGAAGCGGGCGTGGGCAGTACCTTTTTCTTTACGGCCCGCTTCGGCCTGGCCGCCGTGCCGCGCGACAGCCTGCCGGTGCCGCTGCAATTCCAGGGCCTGCGCGTGCTGGTGGTCGACGACAACCCCAGCGCGCGTGAAATCTTCGTCAGCATGCTGACGGCGCTGGGCTTCGAGGCGCGTGCCGTGTATGGCGGCGTGCTGGCCATCGGCGCAGTGGCGCAGGCGCGTGCCGAGGGGCGGCCGTACGGATTGGTGCTGATGGACTGGAAAATGCCGGGCATGAACGGTCTCGATACCCTGGCCGGCATCCGCGCCGATGCCGCCGGCATCGATGCGACGCCGGCCTGCATCATGGTCACGGCCTTCCACCGCGAAGCGCTGCTGGAGGCGGCGCGCCAGCGCGAATTGCCGCTCGACGGCGTATTGAACAAGCCGGTCAGCGCCTCGACCCTGCTCGACCAGATCTCGTTCGTGTTTGGCGGCGTGACGGGGCAGAGCCGCAAGACGCAGCGCCAGAGCAGCTACCGCGACGACGAACGCGCGCTGCGCGGCGCCTGGCTGCTGCTGGTGGAAGACAATGAGGTGAACCAGGAAGTGGCGCAGCATATTCTCAACGACGCCGGCATCCGCGTCGATATCGCCGGCAACGGCGCCATCGCGCTGGCGAAGATCGAGGAAAACGCCTATGACGGCGTGCTGATGGATTGCCAGATGCCCGTGATGGATGGCTACCAGGCCACCCGCAAGCTGCGCCAGGACCCCCGTTATTCGAATCTGCCCGTGATCGCCATGACGGCCAATGCCATGGTGGGCGACAAGGAAAAATGCCTGGATGCCGGCATGAACGATTTCATCGCCAAGCCGATCGACGTGGCGCAGCTGTTTGGTACGCTGGCGCGCTGGATCGCGCCGGCCGCGCCGCAGGAAATGACGGCGGTGGTGGCGCAGCCGGAAGCGGAGTTGCCCGTGATCGCCGGCCTGAAAATGGCGGAGGCCATGCGCCGCGTGGGCGGCAATGCCGCTTTGATGCGAAAATTGCTGGACCGTTTTGTGGAAACCCAGTTCGATGCCATGCAGCGCATCGTTGCCGCCATCGAGAACAACCAGCTCGAGACGGCGATCCGCGAAGCGCATACCCTGAAGGGCCTGGCCGGCAATATCGGCGCCGGCGGCCTGGCCGACAGCGCCGCGCGGGTCGAGCATTTGCTCAGCCTGGGCTCGCACGACGGCTTGCCGCAGGCGCTGGCGGCCTGCACCCTGGCGCTCGACGAACTGGTGCCGAAGATCGTGCTGGCCATGCAGGCGCGCAGCAATGCGGCCGAGGCGGGCGGTGCGCCGGTGGTGCAGGTGGCCGCAGTGGACCGGGCGCACCTGGAGGCGGGCTTGCGCGAGTTGTCGCAGCTGCTGCAGCAGGACGATGCGCAGGCCGTCAGGCACCTCGACGGCATCGGCCCCGTGCTGGTCGCGGCGGGCCAGGCGGAACATGCGCGCCAGCTGAAGCGCATGCTGGGACAATACGATTTCGAAGGTGCGCTGGCGCAGCTGGGCGAGGTGGCCGATGCGCTGGAGCTGACACTGTGACAAGGATAACTATGCAAAGCGAAGGACGGGCATGAGAGTGCCGGCAAGCAAGCCAACCATCCTGGTGGTCGATGACACGCCAGACAATATCGACCTGCTGCGCGCGGTGCTGGAAGACGATTACCGCACCAAGATCGCCGTCAATGGCGAACGCGCCCTGAAGATCGCCGCCGGCAGCGACCAGCCCGACCTGATCCTGCTCGACATCATGATGCCGGGCATGAGCGGCTACGACGTGTGCCGCGCGCTGAAGGCCGATCCCGCCACGGCCGCCATTCCCGTGATCTTCGTGACCGCCATGAGCGAAGTGGCCGACGAGCAGCTGGGCCTGGCCCTGGGCGCCGTCGACTACATCACCAAGCCGATCTCGGCGCCCATCGTGCTGGCGCGCATCAAGACGCAGCTGGCGATGAAGCAGATGCAGGATTTCCTGCGCGACCAGAACCAGTACCTGGAAACGGAGGTGGAGCGCCGCGTGCAGGAAGTCAAGGCGCTGCAGGATGTCACCATCCACGCCATGGCTTCGCTGGCCGAGACGCGCGACAGCGAGACGGGCAACCATATCCGCCGCACCTCGCACTACCTGAAGGCGCTGGCCGAGAAGGTGCGCGGCTTGCCGCGCTTCCGCGATTTTTTGACGGACAAGAATATCGAACTGCTGTTCAAGACGGCGCCGCTGCACGACATCGGCAAGGTGGGCATCCCCGACCATATCCTGCTCAAGCCGGGACGTTTCGAGCCGCACGAAATGGCCATCATGAAGACGCACACCACCCTGGGGCGCGACGCCATCCTGGCGGCCGAGCACGAGCTGGGCATCGAAGTCGATTTCCTCAAGTACGCGAAAGAGATCGCCTACAGCCACCATGAAAAATGGGATGGCAGCGGCTACCCGCAAGGGCTCGCCGGCGAAGACATCCCGATTTCGGCGCGCCTGATGGCGCTGGCGGACGTGTACGACGCCCTGATCAGCCGGCGCATCTACAAGCAGGGCATGGGCCATGCACAGGCCGTGCAGATCATCGTCGAGGGACGCGGTTCGCACTTCGACGCCGAGATCGTCGACGCTTTCCTGGAAATCCAGGACCAGTTCATCGCCATCTCCAACCGCTATGCCGACGGCGTATGCGAGATCGCCGACAAGCAGCGACAGGTGGCGCCGTTCGCTGAAGAAATCAGCTGACGGATCAGCTGACGGTCTTGAAGAAGCGCAGCATCTCGCGGCTGGCGTCCGGGCCCTTGCCGTCCGTATAGCTGCCGCTACCGCTGCCGCCCGACCACGCGTGGCCGGCGCCGTGGATCACCCAGTGTTCCCCCAGCGGCGAGCCGTCGGCCTGGCGGTGCGTGGTGCGCGTGTAGCGGTGGCCATTCGGCACGCTGCCATCGATGGAGTCGGCCCTGGCCGCCTTGCCGCCGGCCTGGCTGCGCACGCCCTGGGCGATCAGTTCGTCGCCATTGCGCGGGTTGACGGTGGTGTCGCGGTCGCCGTGGAAGACGATGATGGGCACGCCGCCCGCCGGCGCCTGGCGCCGGGCGTTGGGCATGGCGCCGCCCTTCATGGCGGCCAGCGCCGACGGCAAGTCCTGTGCCGAGGCGAACGGCAGGCCCGAATGCACGCCGACGGCGGCAAACACGTCGGGGTACAGGGTGCCGACGATGACGGCCATGGCGCCGCCCGCCGACAGGCCGGCGACGAACACTGCGCGCTCATTGACGGGGTATTCGTCGATGACTTGCTGGGCGATGCCGGCGATCAGCGACGGCTCGCCCTGGTCGCGCTGCTGGTCGATGGCGTTGAACCAGTTCCAGCAGCGCGAGCTGTTGGCGCCCTGCGTCTGTGCCGGGTAGACGACAAAACACTCCTTTTCTTCGGCCAGCGCATTCATCTGCGTGCCGGCGGCGAAGTCGTCGGGGTTCTGCGTGCAGCCGTGCAGCATGACGATCAGCGGCATGGCCTGGCCGTGATAGCTGCTGGGGATATACAGTTTGTACGAACGCGTGCCCGCGTGGTTGCGGTACACGCCATCGATGAACTGCGCGCCAGCGGGCATTTCCGCCGGCGCGGTGGCCGGCGCGTTGAAGCCGGGCGGATGAAAATTCGGCAGCTCGAAGCTGGGCATGTCGAAGCCGTGCTGCCCCAGGCCGACAGGCACGCCCAGGCGCGCCATGAAATCCTGCGCGAAGTCCTGCGCCGCCTGCGCGGGCGTGGGCGGCGCAGCTGGCGTGTCCGGTGCGGCGGCCGCTTGCGGCTGGGCGCCTGCTGCAGGCGCCGGTGGCGGATTGATGTCGCGCATCGGCGGTGGTGGCTGCGGCGCGGCTGCC